>JAVBTW010000017.1:0-3137 GCA_031555975.1 Eubacteriales bacterium | reverse complement strand
CCACCCCAACATCCACGGCCCCATCAAGAAGGACAAGCAGGATTACCTTCTGCCCCGCGACAAGAACGACGACAACAGCCAGTATACCATGGCGGACGCCGTGTTCACCGCGTGCTTCTTGAATACGCTGCTGCGCCATGCAGACAGCGTGAAAATGGCCAACTACGCGCCCACCGTCAACACGCGCGGCATGATCTATACCCACAAGGACGGCATCGTGCTGCGCAGCACCTACCATGTGTTCGACCTGTTCGTCAACCAGATGGGCGAGAAGGTGCTGGACCTGTGGGATAGCGAGCCCCTAATGATGACCGCGCTGGACAAGCGGGGCGTGCCGACCCAGATCAGCGCCGTCGACGCCGTGGCCACGCTGCGCCAGGACGGCAAGATCGCCGTGTCGCTGATCAACAAACAGGCGGAGGGCAGCCTGGAGGTGTCGCTGAACCTGCCGAGCGGCGCGCTGAGGAATGCCGAGCTGTTCACGGTGCAGGGGGACTCCATCTGCGCCTACAACGATGTGGGGCGGCAGCAAGTGGGCATTGCGCACAGCAACATCGGAACCGGAAAACTCCAGCTGCCACCGCACTCGGTGTCGGTGCTGGTGTCGGAAATCCCGTAGAGCCCGTCCCAAAGCGCACCGGGAGCGCGAGTCGGACATAGGATGGATTGCCATGTGAAATATGGCCCAGTAGACGCACAGGGGTGCGGCAAACACATATCGTTTGCCGCACCCCTTTTGACAATAAGAGGTGACACGAATGACCGCAAATGAAACGCGGGCGCGGGCCGTGCAGCTGATGAAGAGCCGTGAAAAGAAGAACAGCTACACCCAGGGCGCGAACCGCATCTATTTTTTCGGCAAACCCAAGGACGGCGACCCCGGCTATTCCGACTGCTCCTCCGCGGTGCGCGAGGTGATCAAGCGCGCGGCGGGCATCGACATCGGCGCCAATACTTCCGCGCAGATCAGCAACCGCTCGCGCGGTCTGATTGTGGAGATGGGCATCTCGGAGGGGCGCAAGATTCCCACCGAATCCAAGCTGCAGCCGGGCGACTGCATCTATTACAAAGGCACGCCCGGCAATGTGTGGGGCGTGGGCCATGTGGAGATGTACATGGGCGCGGGTCGTCTGATGGGTCACGGCAGCGGCGCCGGCCCCAGCGTACACGACCTGAAAAACTATAGCCTGAACCGCGGCACCGGGCGCGAATACCTGTGCGCCATCCGCTGGATTCTGGACGACAAGGTGAGCTACAAGTTGGGTTCGCGCGCTCTGTCAAAGGGCATGGTGGCGTCGGATGTGGGGGAACTGCAGACGCTGCTTCTGTCGCTGGATTATGACTTGGGCACATTCGGAGCGGCCCGAAACGGCGTGGACAATGTGTACGGCGCTGCTACCGCCGCCGCTGTCGCCCGGGAACAGAAAAAGCGGGGGCTGGCCGTGACCGGCGACGCCGACCTCTCCACCATCGCGGCCATCATCGCTGCCGCGCACGGCCAGAGCGTGCCCGTGCAGACCCAGCAGGTGCGCATTACGGGCGCGACCGTCAACGTCCGCAGCGGCCCCGGCACGCGCTACAAGGCGGTGGGCGTGGTGCGGCGCAACCGGCTGTACCAGGCCACAGGGCGCACCGAAGAGGGCTGGGTGGAGATCGTGAACAGCAAGAACGCAAACAAGACCGGCTGGGTCTCCACCAAATACGCGGAGATCGTGTGAAGAGAACGGTATATAGATTGCCCCCGCAGCGCGTGCGGGGGCAATCGGCGCTATTTGGTCGCGGTAAACATCCAGTTGATGCCGTACTTGTCGCGCAGCGAGCCGTGGTGGCTGGCGAAGAAGGAGGGCTGAAGCTCCATGTAGACCTCGGCGCCTTCCTTCAGCGCGTCCCAGGCCTTGAGCACGCGGTCCGCGTCCTGGGTGGTGATGGATACGTACATGTTGTCGCCCGGCTCCACGCGCTGGCTGTCGGCGCACATCAGCTGCGCGCCGTCCAGTTCCAGGCGCGCGTGCAGCACCAACCCCTTGTCCTCGTCCGCGATGGGGAAGGCCGGGTTCGGCGGCATGTCGCCATAGGTCTGCTTCTCCAGTACCTTCGCGCCGAATGCCCTCTCGTACAGTTCCAGCGCCTCGGCGCAGTTGCGGTTGAACATCAGATAATGACCGATCATTGTTTTCTCTCCTTCATCTTGTCAGTTGTAGCTTATCCGGTTCCAGTCGGGCTCATGCGGTTGCGGCTTGTCGCCCTCCGCATAGCCCAGGATCACCGAGGCGTATGCACGGTGGCCGTCCGGGATGCCCAGCCGCTTCGCCAGCGCCGCGCTATCGGGCCCATCGAACGCCTGCAGCACGAAGTAGATCCAGCACGCGCCCAGCCCCAGCGATTCCGCCGCGATCAGCAGGTTCTCCGCCACAATGGCGCAGTTGACCTCCGGGCAGATCGAGTCCGCCTGATCGGACAGCACCACCAGAACGGGCGCGCCGTACAGCGGCTCGAAGCCGTCGTCGCTCCCCAGCTGCGCCAGATGGGGCACGGGGCTCCGCCGCGCCGCTTTTTTGGCGGCACCGGTGAGGCTGGCCAGCAGCGCGGGGTCCTGCACCACGCTGAAGTGCACGGACGGCTCGCCCGCGTAGGGCGCGGTCAGGCCGGCCTCCAGCACGGCATTGAGCACCTCCGCTTCCAGCGGTTTGGCCAGGTAACTTCGCGCGCTTCTCCTGCGCCGGATCGCGTCCAGGGTCTCATTTCGCATGTCTGGTTCCCCCTTCTATTGTGTCTATAGCCATTCTCCATACCTGCGCACGTACAGGTGTTTCACCAGTTGCGTGGACAGGCAGTAACCCAGAAGGATCAGCGCCAGCCAGGGCGCGAACGCCGGGGGCAGCGCCATCATGTCCAGCCCCACGCCCATCCCCGTGAACCCCAGCAGCAGCGCGAATGCGGCGATGGAGACCGTGGACACGTACAGCGGGAGCGAGGCGTTGCTGTGCAGGATGGGCGTCTTGCCGGTGCGGATCATGTGGATGACCAACACCTGAGACACCGTGCCGAACACGAACCAGCCGCACTGGAACAGCGGCGCGAGCTCGGGCTTGTTCGCGCCGATGGCGAACCACATCACCAGGTAGCACAGGATGTCA
>JAVBTW010000345.1:0-6406 GCA_031555975.1 Eubacteriales bacterium | reverse complement strand
TGCGATATGACGGGGTGGGCGTATGATGAAAGATGCGATGCGGAACCTGAGGTTCATCGGTCTGCTCATCCGGCTGCGCCTGTCGCACCTGATGGTGTTCCGGCTCAGCTTTTTCGGGGCCTTCTTCGCCGATGGCATGCTGTTTCTGGTACAGGTGTTGACCTTTTCCCTCATCTATGGCCAGGTGGACAACATCGGCGGCTGGTCCCGCGGACAAATGCTGATCTTCATCGGCACGTTCTCGATGATCAATGGGCTAAACATGGTGATCTATTTCTTTGGCGTGCTGCGGCTTCCCAACATGATCAGAACCGGCGAGCTGGATCACTATGTCACCAAGCCGGTCAGCCCGCTGCTGCGGATCAGCTTTGAACAGATGGACATCGGTTCACTGCCGCTGCTGCTGTTGAGCCTCGGGATCATCGGCTATGGCGTGGCGGAGGCGGAGGTTGCGCTGACGTTCGGCGACGCACTCGGTTATGCGGGCCTGGTGCTGCTGATGACGCTGCTGTGGTACGACATGGAGGTGATCCTGCGCACAGTGCCCTTCTTCGTCATCTCGGCGTCGGCATTGGAGCGGCTGGAGGGCGAGGCACTGATGCTGAACTTCCAGATCCCCGGTGTGCTGTACAAGGGCGGCTGGAAGGTGTTGTTCTACTTCGTGCTGCCCTACGGCGTGATGTCCACCGTGCCCACCCTATTTATCAGCGGGGCCATCACCATGGGCGGATTGATCCACGGTGTGGGGATCGTCATGGTATTCACCGCGTTCGCGCTGTGGTTTTGGCGGTTCGGGCTGAGACATTATAAGAGCGCGAGCAGCTAACAGACGAAAAGAAACGGGCGGTGTAGCAACCCGCCCGTTTCCCGTCTCAATCTGCCCTGGCCAAGATCACCTTCGCGAATGCCCTCGACTTCGCCACGGCCGCCTCTGTCTGGAAGCTCGCCAGGTCGTCCTCGTCCCGTTCACTCAGCATGCCCAGATAATCCATCTTCGCGTGGGCTGCGTACTGCCGCATGCCGTCCTCGAAAGGCCTGCAGGCATCCGCCTCTGGGTATCCGCAAGTGCAAACCACAGCCAGCGCCTTGCCCCGCAGCATCGCACCGTCCTTCACCTCGCCGTAGTACTTGCTCAGCGCGTACAGCCGGTCCAATACGGACTTCATGGGTGTTGTACAGTACCAGGTATAGATGGGCGTCGCCAACACCAATACGTCCGCATGCAGGATCAGCTTGTAAAGGTGCCTCATGTCGTCGCTCTTCGGACAGCCCGGTTCATTCGCCACATGCTGGCATTGCCAGCAGGCGTCGCAGGGCGCGATGTTCTTGTCGTGTAGTGCGACATATTGCACATGCGCGCCATTCATCATCAACGCGTTCATCAGCGGTTTCAGCAGCTCCGCGGTATTGCCGCGCGGGCGCATGCTTCCGTTCAAAATGACCACGTGCAGCGGTCCCTCGTGCATGGTGCGTTCCTCCGCAAACGTTTATGTCCAGCTCACGGTTCCCTCTCGCCTGGGCGGCGCCGGTTCAGCGGGCGAGGCTGCATGGCCGAAACAAGCGCCGCTGTAAACCTTCATGCCGTCTGGAATGGACAGCGCGGCCCGAAGCCGGTCCGCATCCGGTCCCATGAACGCCATCGATGGGAAGAACAGGTAGCAGCCACCCAGGTCCAACGACGCAGCCGCGATCAGCATATTCTCCATGGCGCAGGCGCAGTCTGCGGCAGCGCCGGGATTTTGTTCGTTGCCGGACACCAGCACCAGCGCGGGCGCGCCATACAGGCAGTCGAAATCGGGGTCCGAACCCAGTTGGGCCAGGTGCTCGATCCCCATGTTCCGCGCCATCGCCTTCGCGGCGCGGCCGATATCGGTGAGCATCGCGGGGTCTGTCACCACCGCAAAATGCCAATCCTGGGCCCCGCTGCCGTTGGGCGCGTACTGGCCCGCCAGCACGATCGCGGCGAGCTGTTCACGGGTCACGGGCTCCTGCGTGTAGGCGCGTACGCTGCGCCGCTGGCGGATGGCGTCGAGTACCGGATTTGTCATGGTATCGCTCCTTCTCCCTTGCAGGTCCGAAGCAAAATTGTGTTTGCGGCCTGCTCGGCGTTCATGTTGCTGGTGTCCAGCCACAGCCCGATGCGGGGCGTCTCTGTGACCAAGGTGTGGTGCATGTTCTCAGGCGTGAACCCAAGGCTGTAGCCGGCCTTTTCCCGCGACGCCTCGCGCAGGGTGACGATCTTGGGATCGGGACAGAGGACGATCAGATGTAATGGCCTCCGAACGATTCGCGCCACCACCTCCGGCAGCACACGGCCGATCATCACATCCTGCATCACCACATCAAACCCAGCGTCAAAATAGCCCTGAGCGGCTTGAGCGGCCAAGTCGTAACGCAGGTTCAATTGACGAAAGGCCTCATCGGATGGATGGGCGGACATGTCCTCTCTGCCTGCCACCACCATCTTGCGGAACACGTCGCCCCGCAGGTGTACGCCGCGCTCAAACCGCCGCGCCAACAGCTCCGCCACAGTGGATTTACCCGCTGCCATGATGCCCGTAATCAAGTAGATTGCGCTCATATCGACGCCTCCTTCTCGGTCGCGTTGGGTTGCGCTTCCTGGCACTTTTAGTATAGCATTATCGACTGGCGCGAGCAAGCACAATCGCTGGATCACGGTTCATTTCCGGACCCTCCTTCCTTTGCGGTGCCATCCGGAGCGTCAGCAGAGGACCTCCCCTATCGCAGCGAACACCTCCTCATGAGAGATGCCGCCCGCGGGGGGAGGTCCTTCACTGACGCTCCGGATGACACCGCAAAGGGCGGTGCTGCCGTCTGTTCCGTTATTTCTCCCAGCGCTTCAGCTTGGGAAAGAACTCCATCATCGCCGCCCGGGCAGCTTCATCGCTGCCATAATGCTCCTTTACAAAGGGTACGCAGCTTTCGACCATCTGTTCCATGGTCTCTTCCTTGTGAAAACGGCCGCCCTCATAGCAATAGCTGCAATAGTCCTTGCTCTCGTTCCCGTCGGCCTCGGTGCCGTACTTCGCGTCAGGCGTGTTCATCGGCATGCCACAGCTCTGGCAGAATTTCATCGTCGCTTCCATGGATTGTGCCTCCTTCGATTCGATTGTGCCCAAAGTATAGCATGTCAATGTTGACAACTGTGTGTCATGTTATAGATACCGTTCACAGGCATTTTGCAGGCGCCAGGCGATCAGTCCGCGCAGCCATTCGGGTTCCATGACTTCTGCCTGCTCACCATAACTCAATATCATGCTCAGCGTCCAGGCATCGGCGGCATACACTGCGGAGACGAGAAAGCTGCCGTCCGGCTGCACCGCCACCTGCCGCTCGTCAAACTCGTCATACACGCGGTAGGCTTGCCCCGCATTGATGCGCATCACCAGCCGCATGCCGCGCCAACTGTCCTGATTGGACACATCCGCATCGGCTTGCTCGGGCAGTTCGCGGGAAAAAGTCTCGTCCAGCATCCGCAGGTTCCGCATCCGCGCATACTTAAAAACACGCAACGCGTCCCGGTCCAAGCAGTGGGCCTTCAGATACCAACTGCGGTGCCGAAACCACATCTGCAGCGGTTCCACCGTGCGCAATGTCTTTTCACCGGTACCCGTGAAGTATTCAAACCGGACCCGGCGCTTATCCAGAATCGCTGCTTTGAGCACCGAGAACCGCTCATCCACGCCGCTCCAGTCGGAAAAGTCCACACTGATCCAACTGGTCCGGTCGCGCTGGAACAACTGGCTGAGCTTTGACAGGGCGCTCTCGACCGCCGGGGTGCTGGCGGCTCGCACACTTTCCAGCGCCGAAAGTACTTCGTCCTGCTCTTTTTCCGTCAGCAGCGACTTTGGGACCGTGAACCCCTCCATGATCCGAATGCCGCCGCCTTTGCCCCGATCCGCATAGACCGGAATGTTGGCCTCAGACAGCGCCTCGATATCCCGATAGATGGTGCGCGTAGACACCTCGAACCTGCGGGCGAGGTCGCTGGCCGTGACCCGTTCCCGCGAAAGCAGGATGTACATGATGTCCAGCATCCTGTGTATCTGCACGGGACCGCCTCCTTGTGGCATAATGGCATATCATTGCACGGGATGCGAGGTGATACGCACCATCAAAACCGCTGCGTCCTCCACCGTGTCATCTTGAGCGCCAGCGAAGGACCTCCCCGCCATCTGTCTAACGCAATCCAACTCAGACTATACGAGCTTTGCGATGTGCTCGTCACGATCACCGGGCAACAGGTCGATCATCGGCAGCTCGATCATCGTGTAACAGCCCGGCCGCTGCCTCGTGGCCGCCCTCGCGCAGCTCAGCATGATCTGGCCGGTGAGCGCCGGGTTGTTGATGCGCATTTGAAAATGGAAATTCTGGTTCTGCGCGTCGGCTGACACACCGTGGCGCGAGAGCTCAACCCCATGGCCCATGTCGCGCAGCGCTGAAACATCGTCCACTGGGATCACGTGGGTTTCATCGTGAACAAAATAGGGATCGGCCTTGATGGCCGCGGCCACTTCATCAAAATGGCGTGAACCGTCGATTTGTACGTACACCATGCGCCTGTGCAGCGATTCGCCCTTGGGGATGGTCATGGACAGCGCATCCTGAACGCCCGGAATGGCGCGCACTGCGACGGAATGGCCCATGGACATGCCCGGCCCAAAGTTGGTGTGGGTGATGCCCCAGGGCGCTGCGGCCAACAGCAACGCGCGGATCACACTGTCCGAGCCGGGATCCCAGCCGGCCGAAAGGACGGAGACTGCGTTGCCCGCTTTGGCAGCCGCGTCCAGGCGCTTGCGCACGGCGGGAATCTGGCCATGGATATCAAATGAGTCCACAGTGCAAATCCCTTGCCTTAGCAACGCCTCCGCCTGATCCGGTACCGCGCGGGAGGGCACACACAGTAGGGCCACGTCAAAGGCGGTCAGGTCCTTGACGTCGGTCACGACTTTGTGGTCGCCAACCGCGCCGGGCGCGCGGCGCACAATGCCGACCAATTCCATGTCCGGGGCTTTCTCACAGGCGTGCATGACGCTGCGGCCGATGTTTCCATATCCGATCAATGCGATTTTCATAGGGCACCCTCCTTCAGGCTCTGTCGCTATGGACGAAAAAAACCACCGCAACGGTGGTCTCTTTCGTTTGTGGCGCGCCCGACAAGATTCGAACCTGTGGCCTTTGGAGTCGGAGTCCAACGCTCTATCCGCTGAGCTACGGGCGCATGCATGTCCGTGCGACCCAAACAGTATATCGCAGACTGGCAATGATTGCAACCAAAACGTTTGTAAAGTTGCTGCAGCGCCGGCAAAATCGGCGCGGCCTCCCGCCCAGATTGAGGCCACGGCCAAGGCAGAAGTGCCTTCGGGCCGCGGCCTCAGTATCTACTTCATTAAGGCAACCGCTCCTTTGGTTGTCGGAGCGGCTATCCCTTGATCATCAGGAAGTAGAGGTCGATCAGGGTTTGGTCGCGGCCATATCCAGCGCAAACGGCGCAAAGGCGCGCCACTACAAATCCTCCTCATCCGCCACAAGGCACTCCTCCAGCGAACCGATCCGCTCGGCCACGGTGGCAGCAAACTGGTCCAGCCGCCCCTCTCGCGCGCCACGATCCATGGCCAAAAACTCCTTGATTGGTGAGATCAGTTCCATCGCGGTCTCAGAGAGCATCGACTGCGCACGGCGCTGCTCATCCAAGGCCATCCTGTACAGATCCAGCTTCACGGCCAGGTTGCCCTTGCCGGCGGTCTGATGGCTCTTTGACCCAAGCAAGTAGTCGCCAATGGTCTCCAAGGCGCGCACCAACTCCGGGTCGCCTTGCTGCTGGGCCTGACCGGTGAGGCCGGAGATGGCGTCGGTCAAGGAGGTGCGCGAGCGGGTCTTGACCTCTGGCGGCTTTATGTCGATCCCTTCCGATTGAAGCTTGTCCACCACCTGCTGCACCAGCTCCGGCCGGGTCTTGATCACGGACCGGTATTTATTCTGATAGCGGAGCATCAGGCTGTGGTCGCCGCCGGAGATGCGCTGGAGGCATGAACGCACACTCTTGCCCTGGGCGCGGTCGCGCAGCACATCCTCCAGCAGATCCCGCACTTCCTGTTCCTCAAAGGGTACAAACCGCGCGGCCCGGTCCGCGCCGCCTAGGCGCTGGCGAACCTGTGCATAGTAGTAATTCCGGATGCTGTTCGGACGCCTGCCCGTCTCTCCGGCGATCTTTTCAAAGACAGCTTTCAGTGCGATGCCTTGATGTCCGGCCTCCTCGGCGGTTTCCCATAGCAGATTGGTTTCGCTGTCGGTCCAGCCGGTCCTTCTGGCACCTGCTTGCATCGTCTGCTCCATTTCCAATGAACCTCCTACAAAAACTTGTTGATACAGATTATGCACATCC
>JAVBTW010000090.1:0-4713 GCA_031555975.1 Eubacteriales bacterium | reverse complement strand
GGCGATTGGGAGTGCGTGCGCGCGACCGCGGAGGGCGAGGGGCGGATCGTCATTGACAACGAGGGCCAAATCATTGCTGCCGCCGGGCGCGCCTCGCAATTGGCCACCCATCGCTGGACCGTCGCCCCTTCGGCACTGCCGCCCGGCTGGGACGCGGACGAGGCGGCGTCTCTCGCTGCGGCGATGTCTTATGCTCGGGATAAGCTGGATCAGGCGGCGGCGCTGCCCGTGGGCACGCGGATAACGGTGGAGTTCAGCGTGGTTCCGCCGGGCGGAAGCTGGCGCGAGTCGCTCTATGAGGCTTCGTTCGAAACGCGGGTTTTGGATGGCGGCGGGCGATCGCCGCTTCAGGTAATCGGCGCCAATGGATAAACGACGGAGAAGGGAAGGGATTTCATGAAGAGGATCGCATGGGTTTGGCTGCTGGTTTTGGCACTGTTGCCCGTGGGGGCGCTGGCGGAGGACATCGAATGGACGACATATAGCCATCCGGTGGGGGATTACAGCATCGACTACCCGTCCGACTGGACGGCCATGGACGCGGACAGCATCGACAAGATCTGGGACGACGTGACGGCGGGCAAGATCGCGGGCATGGACGTATCCATGCTGGAGGCCAACGAGCAAGTCGTGCGCGAGGGCGGCGTGGCGCTGTTTGTCGCGCCCAGCGGCGCGCTGAACTGCAACGTCATGTTCCAGGACGTCGGCGCGGAACTGACGATGCCCGAGCTGATCGAGGCGGCATGTCCCTCCGCGATCGAGAGTTTTAAGGCGATGTTCCAGGAGATGGAAGTGCTGCAGGCCGGCGGGGAGATGGCCGCTGGGGATGTGCACTACGCGTACGTGCTGGTTCAGGCCAGCGCGGGCGGCGAGCAGGTCATCATCAGCCAGGCCTACACCATGAAGGGCACGATGCTGTACATCGTGACCTACACCGTCTTCCCCGATCGGGGCATCGACATGGACGAGGTGAGCGACGTCACAGAGCGGATCGGGGCTTCGTTTAAGTAAGACTGAAGGGTGGATGACGATGGGCATTGTGGCGCTGGCCGCCATGGCCGGCATGGCGTGCTTTCTGGTCGGATTCCTTGTGGCCGGTGCGCGCAAGCGCGGGCGCAAGCCGCACGCGCTGGGCTTCATGGCATCGCTGATTGTGCTCTTGGTCTGCGTGGCGCTGTATCCGGCTTCGCCGAACCCACCATCGTGGGCTGTTGATGCGCAGCCCATCGCATCCCCTGAGCCGACGGAGCAGCCTTGGCGACCCATGAGCGCGTCGGGCGCCACGTTCATCTTCGTGCCGCCGGACTGGGCGATGGCGCCCTTTGCCGTGGACGGGCTCAAGATGGCGCACAAGCAGGGCGTGGACGACGTGAGCATCACCGCGGCCTATATGCCCGGCGAGGGCGCGCGGGTGGACGAAACCGACGAGGCGCTGGTCAAGCTGCAAGTGGACGCCAGCTTCGGCTATGACCAGACGGAGGTCGAGCGGTTCGAGGAACTGACGATGAACGGCCATCGGGCCATCCGGGCGGTGCTGGTCACAAAGGACGAGGACGCGCCGGAGCTGGCGTACCTGATCGATTACACCCTGGTTCGCGAGGGGGATAACGCGCAGCTTTTCCTGTGCAAGTGTCCGATTGCGCTGCGGGACGAGTATGAGCCGATCCTGAAGCGCGCGGCGGAATCGATTGCAGGCGGCGCGTCCATGGACGGGGAGGCGATTTGAGCATGGCCAGAAGGGGTGCTCTGGGGATCGCGCTGTGCCTGCTGTGCCTGTGGCACGCGCAGGCGCTGGGCTGCGCGTTCGGCGGCGAGATGGTGACGACCACGGTGTTCAAGGCGTTTGGAGACGAGGCGGCGCGCTGGGCGCAGGAGGCGGATGCAGAACTGCCGGTGCTGCTCCGGATCAGCCACGTCTACAAGGATCCAGTGACCGACATCATGGAGGTGGACGACCCGGCGGCGATCGCGGCCTACCTGCGCGCGTTTCGCACGCTGGGGGTGAACATGAACCAGCCCGAGAAGTCACCCGAAGGCGCGTACACCACCTACATCTTTTACACGCGCGACGGCCGAAGCCCGCCGTTCGTGTTTGAAGGCGGCAAGGCCTGTATCGGCACGCAATGGGAAGGATTTCCGCTGTACCCGGTGGTAGGCATCGAGGATCTGGAGCAGATGGACGAAGCGCAGCGAGCGCGGCAGAACGCGCTCAAGGATCGTCGCGCATGGGCGCAGACGCCGGACTGCTTCCAGTTCTGGGACCGCAAGGTCGGGCTGAGGCTGCCCGAGAACGAGCACATCGGCTATGTTTGGTCGCAGCAGGTGGAGTCCGAAGGCGCACTGGTGCTGATCGAGGACATGTACCAGCCCGGTTGGCCGACGCCCGGCGACGACGATGAGGCGCCCGGTGACGGCGAGGAGCCGTGGGGAGAGCGGAACTATACCTACCAGGCCGTGGGCGCGGGCGAGGCGGTGATCCGCCTGACGCTGACCGGCCCGGACGGGTCTACTGTGCGCGAGCTTTCCTGCAAGGTGCGCTTCTCAGAGGATGGCATCGAGGCGCTGGAGCGCGTGTATCCGGACGAGGGGGGATAAAGCTGTGGGCGGAACAAGATGGATCGCGCGCCTGACGGCGCTGATGTTGATGGTGCTGACGGCGGGCATGGTGTCGCCGGCGCTGGCCCAGGAAGAAACCAAGGTGGAGCAGTGGATGAGGTTGAGACGCCAACTCAGCGACGCCTGCCAGAACAGGGACTACCGTGACCGCGCGGGTGACGATTCGTTCGTGTACCGCATAGGGGATCAGCGGTTCGTGTCCTGGCAGGACGTGGACGCGCTGATGGCGGTGATGGAGGCGCGCGTGCAGTTTCAGCAATGGGAGCTGGAGAACAAGACCGACGAGGGCTATCTTCAGCAGGTGCGCGAATCCATCACGGAGCCGGACGAGGAGCTGGCCCAATCGCTGCTGCTGGGTCAGATGTTTCTGCTCGCCGAAGCGGACGCGCGGGGCATCGCGGAAGGCGAGATCGTCAAGCTGATGGGACGCCATCAAAGGCGCGAGGACTGGGCGGACATCGTGCCGGACGGCGCGGACCCATCCGATCCGGACGTGCTGGTGCGCCGTGGACTGATCAGCCTTCGCTCGTGGCTGGAGGGCTTATCCGGCCCAACGGACAGCCCGCTGCCCTATGAGGACGACACGGACTTAATCAATGCGCTGATCGAACAGCTTGCCGGCAAGTATCCGCATGTTGAGGCGGACGTCGCGCCCACGCCCGTGCCCTTGCTGCCGCCTGTGATCGAGCTGTCGCGGGAGGCGCACCGGCTGGCTGGGGAGATGGCAAAGCGGGACCGGAGCGGTGACACGCCCATCTATCGGATCGACGAGCAGCGGTTCGTGTCCCAACAGGATGTGGAGGACCATCTGGGCATCATGCGCGTGGGCGTGGAGCTGAAGAAACTGGCGGGCGAGTCCGCGTGGAAGATCGTCAAGCCCACCGAGGGCTACGTGGAAGACCTGCTGGTGCGCAGGCTGCTGCTGCAGGCGGAAGCGGATGCGCTGGGTCTGGGCGAGGACGGGCTGGAGGCCGCGTACAAAGCGTATTTGCGCTACGGCTGGCAGCAGGACCTCGGATTTGACCTTGGCGAGGCGATCGCCAAATCGGACGGCAAGCTCGACATGGACGAACTGAAAAGACAGATCGAGGCGCAGATGAACGCGCCGTCGTCCGCGCCGGATGCGCCCACCGCCGAAACGCTGGTCTTGGAGGGCTGGGTGCGCGTGCAGCTCGCGATGAACGACCTGATGAGCAGCAGCACCAGCGAGCTGCCCTACACCAACCACCAGCAGCTGATCGACGATCTGATCGAGCAACTGAAGCGGAAGCATCCGTCCACGGCGGCGGTTCCATAAGATTATAGGAGGATGATCATGATGCGTGGCGTAAAAAGGCTGCTCTGCGCGGCGTTGGCGCTGGTGATGTTTGCGGTCATGGCGGAGGGCGCGCTGGCGGGCTCCATCGCGCTGGACCCCGGATTTTTGGAGCTGCCCGTGGGCACGGGCTGCGTGCTGGACGCCCAGGCAAGCCCGGCGGGCGCAAAACTGAAGTGGACGTCCGGCGATCCATCGATCGTCTCGGTGGACGCGGAGGGGGCGGTGAAGGCGCAGTCCGAGGGCGAGGCCGAGATCAGCGTTTGTTTGGCGAACGACCCGGCCGCGTCGGCCAGCTGCATGGTCAGGGCGACCAAGGACGGCAACATCTACATCTGGAACCGGCGGCCGCCGGAGGTCTCCCAGCAGCCCGGCCCGGCGGTTCCCGCGCTGGACGACCGGACGCAGCCGGGCGACCCGCCTACCGAGCCCGAACCCAACCCGGAGCCGCTGACGCCCGATCAGGAGCGGCAAATCGCCGAGGACGCCCCCATCGAGGTGGAGGTGCCGCGCGATGAGGACGGCAAAGTGAAAAAGCCCGCGCCAAAACCCAGCGTGAGCGCGGTGCGCAAGCAGGAATACGTGTGGACCATCACCATCAAGGACACCTGCCGCAGCGAGCTTCAAAGCGCGGAGGCGGCGCAGTCCTTCTCGGCGGTCATGACGCTGGACCTGAAGGCGGAAAAAGAGGGCGGCACCAGCCCGCTGGGCAGGTACAAGGGCACGGCGATTCTTCGGGATACGCCGGACACCAGCCGCTGGGTGAGCAACACCGAGGCGAT
>JAVBTW010000029.1:0-4348 GCA_031555975.1 Eubacteriales bacterium | reverse complement strand
AAAATGCTGCAGCGAGATCAGTGCCGCGAAGTCGCATGAGGTGACATACCAATCCCGGGTCGGGTGCAGCACACCCATCCAGTTGGTGGAACCCGTCTGATACTGCCGGATCAGGCCTGATTGGGCGCGAAACACCTGTTTGTGCAGCTCAAACATCTGATCGACGCGCGGCTGCAGGCATGCTGGCGAATCATAGATGTCCATGCACAACTGCGCAGGCCCGCGCATGGAGACCAGCCCGTCCATGCCCGGATGCAGGTCAATCACACCCACCAGGTATTGACCATGCGCCTCCTCAAGCAGTACGCGGGTCATCTCTTGTATCTGCGTAAACCACTTGTTTTTCGGATCAAACACGATCGGAGGGAGGCTGTCCCAGTCCTGTACAAAGTGTTCGGCCCAACTGGTGTCCTCCCCGAATGTGAGGTCACAGCCCGCCATCGCACCCAGAAAATCCGGACCAAAGTTGGCGTAGGCGAGCGGGAACGCTTCGCCGCCATAATGGGTACCTGCGATGCCGCGACGGGTGCGCTCGAGAATATACTCCATGTCAAACCACCGGTCCCGTAGGTTTTGCGGCGCGACCGGCGCCCGAGACAATTGCGCGCCTTCCTTCGGCGCGCACACGCTCATCAGCGGCCTGTCGTGGTTGTCCAGGTTCCAAAAGGAGGCCCATTTTTCATTAAGCCCCTCATAACCTTCCAGCATGCATTCGCCCTCCTGTACTCCGCTGCCCTACCGCTTGTCCAACTCCCGCCTGCAGATCTCGACCGCGCGCTTCGCGCGGCCCTCATCTCCGCACAGTGTGTAGATGTCCCGCATGATGATCTCCAGATTGCATCCTTTGGCGCATCGCACGGTCTCTCTGATGTGGGCGGCGAAACCCGCCTCGTCGAACACATCCGCCGCGCCGACGTAGTTTGGTGAAGGTTTTCTCGAATAGATCACGCCGCTGTCCCTCAACCGTTCGCCCATGAACGACTCGTTGCACCATGCGGAGATGGAGACCTTGGCCAGGTTCGGCAGTTTGCTGATGTAGTCATCCCAGATGCCGTCCACGGGCTCACAGCAACCCCAGTACAGCTTGCCGAACAGGCGTCCCGTATGCAAATAGTATGGATAAATGAACTCGCCGAACATAGCAGGCGACAGCCCGACGCTCTCCTGTGAGTTCATATTCCCCCACATCCGGCTCAGCAACGGCTCGCCCTTCAGGTTGTGGGTGAATCCATAACTGCCGCTCCCCGCGAACTCATTGCCGTTGTTTGGCGTCAAAATACCCTGCTCCTGCTGCCAAATCAGATATCGCTCCACATCGTCCATAAAGAATGCCATCATCTCATGCACCTTTTCAGGCTCGTCCACCATCGCGATGTAGAAATCTTCCATGCCCATGCAGTGCACCGCAAACATCGTATAGGCGACATGCCAGCGCAGTGAATGGTTGGACAACACCGTCGGCAGGATCTCATTGGCGCGCTCAAGCCGCTCAGCGTTCAGCTTGGCGTCATACTGGTAGACGGAGGGTTTCAGCTTGCACAAGTCCGACGCCAGCTCATGGATATAGGGCTTGGGATGGAATCCCAGTTCGCTCGCGGTCTCCATTTCGGGCACGCGGTCGAACTGCCGGTGATGGATCACGGTAGGCAGCTGCAGCGCCTTGGAAATGACCTTGTCGTCACCCACCTTCTCCGCGCGCACGATCTCGGTCCGCATCAGCCGCTCCAGTTCGCGGTGGAACGGGTCCTCGCATTGAAGTTCCGGCAGCAGCTCCTTCAAAAAAGTATCGATCTCTATGATCACCGGCGCTGCATCTCTGTCCCCGTCGTTGTGGCGGTACCACAGCTCCGTCCGCTTCGTCATGACCGGATCGTTCGCCAGCGCCTCGTACCGCTTTGCCAACTCCCTAAGCACCTGTTTTTCTCCTGTCGCAGTCATTCGCTCGTCCTCATTCCTCGTGATGATTCTCCGTGCGCCGGGATGTGCCGCACCAGCCTTTGCCCGCCAGCACGTCTATCATGGCCACCACGTTTTCCGGCGGCACGTCGCCTGGTATCGCATGGGTCGGCGCGGCGATGTAGCCGCCGCCCTTGCCCATCACCGCCAGCATGCGTGCGGTTTCCTCGGCAACCTGCAGCGGTGTCCCCGCAGGCAATATGCCCTGTGTGCTGATGCCGCCCCAGAACGTGAGCCTGTCTCCATAATCGCGCTTAACCTGTTCCACATCATAGATCTCCGGTTGGAATGTCTGATACACATCCAGGCCCATTTCGATCAGGTCTGGAAACAGCTCGTGGATGTCGCCGCAGGAGTGTTGCGCCACAAACCGGCCCGTGGCCTTGACCCGGGCGTACAGTTTTTGGATGCAGGGGCCGATGTATTTCCGCCAGTGCGCCGGGCCCATGATCAGTCCCCGCTGCTGCCCCCAATCGTCACCAAAGTAGAAACCATCGGACTGGTATGAAAGCGCGATGTCCAGCAGTCTCAGGTTCCATTCGGTAATCGCATCCAACAACCGCACCACAAAGTCCTCGTCGGTGATCATGTAGACCAGCAGATTTTCCATGCCGCACAGCGTCCAGGCGCGCTCAAACACCGTGAAACCCAGCATGCCCAGCTTAAAGCCGTCCGTTTGACGCCGCTCCAGCTCACCATACAACGCATGCAGCCCTGGCTCGTCCAGCGGCGGCAGCTTGATCAGCGCCGGGTCCGGTTCGGGAATGACCGGACGCTCAATCACGCCAATATCCTTGTCTGCGCCAGTCCGGTTCCAGACCACGCCAAACCAATCCTTGAAAAAACCGGGCCGCTCGGGGATGGGCCGCGCACCGCCATCGTAATAAGCGCTGTCCACATAGTTGCCGATCTTCTCTCTGAAATCAGGATCCTGCAGGTACGCGGCAACGCGCGCATACTCCTGCTGGGTGAATCCAACCGTGTAGGGTATCGGCCGCACATCCCGATGCTGGATCGCGCGAATCACAGCTTCTCTTTTCGTCATCCACATGCCTCCCAGGTGATTGTAATGAAACGCACACGGCGCCCGCTGTCAGTATAGGCGGAATGGGAATGGATGTCAACCACAACACCTCCTGTGCAGCGGGGCAACCGCATGAAAGCTGCACGACCCGAGCTTGTCATCCTGAGCGCCAGCGAAGGATGAGAGGCGAGGGGTGCGCGTTTTGAGATTGTTGTCTACTTTGTCAAAGGCGTGATGATCGGTGCGGTGAAGGGATAGCCAACCGATTGACGCGGACGGCCATGTCGATGGGGGCCGCAGTGCTGGCGCATGCCAGCGCGACAGCCCCTTTCCATATTCGCGCCATTATGCTATACTGTCTCAGGCGTCTCGCTTGTCAAGCGGCAATCCCATGCGCATCACTGGATCCAAAAGCGCCTATCATCGGGAATGATTACGATTGGCCTTGCACGGAACCCAAATCCCCCACGTACACATGAGAATAGGCAGGTGCGACATGGAACGAAAAACCGGAAATACCGCCCGCGCACACATCGAAACCCTCCTGTGCTGCCTTGTTTGCGCACTCTACATCCTGTTCCTGTTGAAGCTGTTGCTGTTGTCCAGGATGCCGCTCGCGGGACCGGGCGAAGGCCTCAGCGCCGCCGAACGGTCCGTCAACCTCACCCCTTTCGCAAGCATCTGCGGATACGCGACCACGGACTCTGAGACCGTGCGCAGGTTCGCTTTTAGCAATGTGATCGGCAACCTCATCGCGTTCGTGCCGCTTGGTGCGTATCTGCAGCTGTTTCTGCGCAATAAGCGCATCGGCCGCAGCATGTTGTGGGTGTTCCTGATCAGCGTTGCGGTCGAAATCGTCCAGTATGCATTCGCCATGGGTACCGCGGACATCGACGACCTCATTTTGAACACCTTGGGCGGCTGCATCGGCATCCTGGGCTATCGCCTGTTGCGCCTGATCTTCCGGGATGATCGTCGGACGCGCACCGCACTCACTGTGCTTTCAATGCTGGGGCTGCCCGTCCTGATCTACCTGCTGTTTTTCATCAACCTACGGTTGTAGTTGAATGCCCAGCAACGGCGTCGGCGCGCCTTTGTACAGGCAGCACATCTTGTGCAGCGCGCGGGTCATGCACACATACAGCAGGCGCGCATCGAGATCCGCATCGTGAAAGCTCTCTTCGGAAACATCCGCGATAAGTACGCAGTCGAATTCCAGGCCCTTCACAGCGCTGGCCGGCGCCAGCACCACGCCGCCCTCATAGGTGTCCGCGTTCACGTCGAGCAGCATGGCCGGGATGTCCTGAGGCATCTTTTTTTGCAACTGCAACAGCCGCTTCTCCGAGCGGTCGATGATGGCGACGGTGG
>JAVBTW010000289.1:0-3324 GCA_031555975.1 Eubacteriales bacterium | reverse complement strand
AAAAACCGTACTGCATCGTCGCGACGGCCCTTTTCCCGTCCTGCAGTGTCGCGATCCACTCAACGTAGCTCTGCTACGCCTCGTTCCTGCTTCTTGCAGGAAGAAAAAATGACTCGTCGCTTTGGATGCATTAAAGTTTTTACTTGGTATAAGCCAAACGGTTGACGTTTCTGGAATTATGCGTTAAGATATCCTTGTTGCATTTGTAAGAAAAAACAAAAGTGCGAGAGGGTATGGCATATGATCCGAATCGCGATCTGTGACAAAGACATCCATTCGCTGGAAGCGATGCACAAAAACATTCTGGGTCTCGTCAGGCAACACAGCGCGGAAGAGTATCTGGTGCGCCGGTTCCATTCGGTATACGATCTGCTGGAGTGCCTGGAGAATCCGAACCTGTCATTCAATGTATACTTTTTGGAAATTGATATGCCCATTTATAGCGGAATCGAGGTGGGCCGGATGATACGACAGAACGACGAATACGCGGTCATCGTGTACACCACCACATCCAAAGATTTTGCGCTGGACGCCATGTCCACGTCGCCGCTGCAATACATGCTCAAACCGATCGAACAGGAACAGCTCAAAGCGGTGCTGGACAGCGCCATCAGGAAGGTGGACCAGTCGGCCACCAAGAATGTGCTCATCAAGCGCAAGGACGGACTGGCCAACGTT
Source organism: Eubacteriales bacterium (assembly GCA_031555975.1). Lineage (GTDB taxonomy): Bacteria > Bacillota > Clostridia > Christensenellales > Aristaeellaceae > JAJDGF01. The sequence goes on along the minus strand of JAVBTW010000289.1, from coordinate 2,646 downwards.
GGGCTGCACCAGATCGAATATGTGGAGTACAAGGACCACGCGCTCACGTTCTACCTCAGCGACGGGCGAACGATTCCCAGCCGCGTCATCCATGAATCGTTCAGCTGGGTGGTGGAAAACACGCTGAACGACCCGCGCTTCGTCAAGCCCCACTCCAGCTACGTGGTCAACATGCACCACGTGAAGGCCATGACCGGCAAGGAGTTCGAGATGGATTGCGGCGCGCAGATACCCATCTCCAAGCGCGTGTACAGCGAGGTCAAGCAGCAGTTCATCAACTACATGACCCAAAAAAACGGCGCCTGCATCCTTTGACCGGAATCAACCCCATGCCGCCCCCTCGGGGGGCGGTTTTTTGTGTTGACGGAGAAGGGGCTTGTACGATAACGGGGCGCGAAGGTAGGGGTTGGCTTGGCGCGGCATGCGGAGGAACAGCCCGCTGGCCCCACAGACAATCGCGGCCCGCAAGGCCCCGCGCGTTGGTGCTTTCTCGCAGAGCGTACAATCGCGTGCGATTTAATCCTGTGTTCGGTTGACAGTGGGGAAAAATGAGGTTATAATGCAATTAGAACATATGTTCTGTTAGGGGGATTTGCGTGGAAAGGGTCATTTTGCACTCGGATGCCAACGCGTTTTACGCCAGCGTGGAATGTCTGTACCGCCCGGAAATCCGCGAGCTGCCCGTGGCGGTGAGCGGCGATCCGGAGGCGCGCCACGGCATCATCCTGGCCAGGAACCAGCCCGCCCGGGCCGCCGGCGTCCGGACGGCCGAGGCCATATGGCAGGCCCGGCAGAAGTGTCCGGGGCTGGTGCTGGTGCCGCCAAACTATGCGCTGTACCTGCACTTCAGCCAGAAGTTGCGCAAGATTTACGAGCAATACACCGACCGCGTGGAGGCCTTTGGGCTGGATGAGAACTGGCTGGACCTGAGCGAGAAGGGCATGACCATCGAAAAAGGATACCGCATCGCCGAGGAGATTCGAAACACGGCGCGCGAGCGGCTGGGGATCACGGTGTCGGTCGGCGTTTCGTTCAACAAGGTGTTTGCCAAGTTGGGCAGCGATTACAAGAAGCCGGACGCCACCACCGTGTTTTCGCGGGACAACTACAAGCAGCTGGTGTGGCCGCTGCCGGTGTCGGAGCTGCTGTATGTGGGGCCCAGCACCACGCGCAAGCTGAACGACATGGGCATCAAGACCATCGGGGAACTGGCGGGCGTCGACCTGGGCGTGCTAATGGGGCGCTTCGGCAAGAATGGCGCGATGCTCAAGGCGTTCGCCATGGGCATGGACTCGACATCGGTGATGCCCATCGACGTGACCAGCGCCATCAAGAGCATCGGAAACAGCACCACGACGCCCCACGACATCGAGACCATGGAGGACGCCAAGCGCATCTTTTACCTGCTGGCCGAGAGCGTGGGCGCGCGGCTGCGGGAGCACGGGTTCCGCGCGGGCTGCCTGGCCATCAGCGCCCGAACCACCGGGCTTGAGATCAGCGGATGCCAGCGCGCGCTGAATCCCTGCACCAACCTGAGCCGGGAGCTGGCATTGATGGCTGTGGCGCTGTTTCGGGAGCGGTGCGAGGGCAACCTGCCCATGCGCAGAGTGGGGCTGAGCTGCTCGAACCTGGTGCCCGAGAGCGCCCCGGTGCAGACCGACCTGTTTGGCGAGGATGCCGCCCGCGCAAATGACCAGGCGCTGGAGGCGGCCCTCGACGGTCTTCGCCGGCGGTTCGGCCACCAGGTGGTGCGACGCGGCATCGTGCTCGCCGACAAGCAGTTCGCTCAAATCAACCCGCGCGAGGAGGCCGGGCCGCAGGGCGTGGCGTTCGTTATGGGGAACCGGGCGGCGGAGATATTGGGATAGATGTGCGAACAAGCGATGCCGGATGGCATCCATTATGGATTTCATTCATCTTCGCGCCATCCGGCATGCAACGCTGTCATGGGGAACCGGGCGGCGGAGATATTGGGGTAACGGGAAATCCTCAACGGGGAGGCGGAATCAATGCGGGAGTATGTGAATAAGCACAAGCAGTACGTAAAGGTGCGCGCGGATCACGAGATCGGCGGGCGGGTGGCGCCGCTGATGTTTCGGGCGGAGGACGGCGACGCGGTGCGCATCGACCACATCCTGGATGTGCGGGAGGCGCCGTCGCTGAAGGCGGGCGGGCAGGGAATCCGGTACACCTGCCGCTGCCAGGATCGGATCATATTGCTGTTTCACGACAGGGACGATTGGTTTATTGAACTGAATTAGGGGGCGAGTGCCGTGTGTGGAAGATACTACATTGACCTGGACGATCCGGCGCTGCTGCGCATCGTGGAACAAGCGCGGGAGCGCTCAGGCGTGGAGTTTGCGTTGGGCGAGATGCGCCCGGGCGACGTGTGCGCGGTGGTGGACGCGCGCGGCGCGCGCGCCATGCGGTGGGGATTCAAGAGCCCGGATGGCAAAAGGCTGGTGATCAACGCGCGCAGCGAGACCGCGAAGGATAGGGCCATGTTCGCGCACAGCTTCCGCAATCAGCGGCTCGTGGTTCCGGCCAGCAGCTACTTCGAATGGATGAAGCTGGAGGACGGCGGCAAGCGGAAGTACGAACTGTCGCGGGAGCAGGAGCCGCTGTTTATGGCGGGGCTGTGGCGCG
>JAVBTW010000154.1:0-4612 GCA_031555975.1 Eubacteriales bacterium | reverse complement strand
GCCAAGCTGTGTTCAAGGTGTTGGCGGTGGCGCTGTGCGTGGGGGCGCTGTGCATGTTCATTTTCTTCTACCCCATCGCCAGCGGCATGCCCATCCCGCTGTGTTATGCGAAGCTGACGCGATGGTTCGGTTGGATCAATTATTAGGGGGATGTCGTCGCACCACCAAAAGGCGTGTTCAAACAAAGCAAAAGAAACGAGGTGCACCCATGCTCGCGACGGTTTTGAGCTATGGCCTCAGTGGGATCGACGGGTTCCAGGTGCGGGTGGAGGTCAACCTGGCAAACGGGCTGCCCGCCTTCGAAATGGTGGGGCTGCCTGACATCGCCGTGAAGGAGTCGCGCGAGCGCGTCAAGACCGCGCTGAAGAACGCGGGCTACGGCTTTCCGGGCGACCATCTGACGGTGAACCTGGCCCCGGCGGATCTGAAAAAGGAGGGCCCCGTGTTCGATCTGCCCATCGCGGTGGGCGTGGTGGCCAGCGAAGGGCAGCTGCCGCTCGCGAACCTGCGCGATGTGGTGATCCTGGGCGAACTGTCATTGGATGGCAGTTTGCGGCCCCTGGGCGGCGCGCTGCCGATCACCATCGCCGCGAAGCTTGCCGGCATCGGCGCCATCATTCTGCCCTTGGACAGTGCCCGCGAGGTGCGCTGCGTAGAGGGCATTGACGTGCTGCCTGCTGCCCATCTGCGCGATGTGATCGACCACCTGCAGGGCGCGAGGCTGATCGACCCGATGCCCAAAGTGAGCTATGAAAAGCTGCTCGCGGAGCGACGTGTGCAGTTCGACTTTTCTCATGTGTTCGGACAGAAAAGCGCGAAGCGCGCGCTCGAGATCGCGGCCGCCGGCGGCCACAACGCGCTGATGATCGGGCCGCCGGGGTCGGGAAAGACGTTGTTGTCGCGCTGCATGCCCACCATCATGCCGGACATGACGTTCGAGGAGGCGCTGGAGGTCACGCGCATCCACAGCGTGGCGGGCATCACGCCGGAATCGGGGCTGCTCATCGAGCGCCCTTTTCGCTCGCCCCACCACACCGCGTCCACCATCTCCATCGTGGGCGGCGGGACGACCGCGCTGCCGGGCGAGATCTCAAAGGCACATCACGGCGTCCTGTTTCTGGACGAGTTGCCGGAGTACAAGCGCGATGTGCTGGAGGTGTTGCGCCAGCCCATGGAGGATGGTTATGTGACCGTCACGCGGATCGGCGCACAGTCCACATACCCGTCACAGTTCATGTTAATTTGCTCCATGAACCCCTGCCCCTGCGGTCATTACGGGTCTGCTACCCACGCCTGCCGCTGCACACCGATGCAGATCAAGCGCTACCTCAACCGCATCTCCGGACCTTTGCTGGATCGGATCGACATCCATATCGAGGTGGAGTCCATTCCTGCCGAGCGCATCGCAACAGCGATTGAGGAGGAGCCGTCCGCGGAAATTCGAAAGCGCGTGGAGCGGGCGCGGGCGGTGCAGCGGGCGCGGTATCAGGGCGAATCGATCCCCTGCAATGCCCGGCTGACTGCCAAGACGCTGAACAACCACTGTCCCATGACGCAGGCGGCAACCGACGCACTGAAGCAGGCGACAGAGGCACTGGGCCTCAGCAATCGCGCGTTCACTCGGGTGATGAAGGTTGCGCGGACGATCGCTGACCTGGATTCGGTGGACGTGATTGGCGTGGACCAGGTGATGGAGGCCATCCAATACCGCACACTGGACCGGAAGTATTGGGGGTGACGGTGCATGACATACACCGATATGGAGCAATACTGGATCTGGCTGTCGAGCATCGACGGCCTGGGCGTGAAGCGTTTTTATCAGTTGCTCTCGGAGTACGAGGACCCGCGCGCCGTTTGGGACAATGTGGGTTCCGGGATGCAGTTTCTGGGCAGGCAAACCTATGCAAACCTGGTCGCCGCGCGGACGGAGCGCTACTTGTATGAGCTGTTTGGAAAGCTGGAGCGGCTCCAGATACGCGCGGTCTCGCGCATTGCTGAGGATTATCCGCCGGGCCTGTCGAATATCTTTGATCCGCCGCCGGTGCTGTATGTGAAGGGTGACGCGGATTTGACGCGGGACCGGCTGTTTGGGATCGTGGGCAGCAGAACGCCCACGACAGACGGCCGCAGGGCGGCCACGGAGATTGCCCGCGGGCTGTCCAGGGCGGGCGTGGCGGTGGTCTCCGGCCTGGCGCGCGGCACGGACACCTGCGCGCATGTCGGCTGCCTGGAGGGTGGCGCACCGACCATCGCTGTGCTTGGATGCGGCGTGGACGTGGCCTATCCGCCGGAAAACGACCGGTTGTATCAAAGGATCTTGGACGAGGGCGGCGCGATCATGAGTGAGTACAGCCCCGGCACGCCGCCGCTCGGGCAGCATTTTCCGGCGCGGAACCGGATCATCTCCGGACTGTGTCCGGGCGTACTGATCGTGGAGGCGGCGGTTGGCAGCGGTGCGATGATCACCGCCAACAACGCGCTGGAGCAGGACCGCGACGTGTTCGTGGTGCCGGGCAGCATCTATTCCAAGCTCAGCGCCGAACCCAACCGGCTGCTGACCCAAGGCGCGGTGCCCGTGCTGTCGGAGTGGGAGGTTTTGGAATACTACGGCTGGGGTGAACGGCCAGGTTTGCTTCGGAAGGCCAACAAACCGCGGCTCTCAGAGGACGAGTCAAAGATTGTTGAACCGCTGGAATCGGAGTCGCTTTCTTTCGACGAACTCAGCCAAATGACAGATTTTCTGCCCTCCAAACTCAATTCTCTCTTGACAATGCTGGAGTTGAGAGGAATAATAGACAAGGTGCCCGGTGGCAGGTACCGGTATAAGGGATAGATTCCGCACACTGCTCATTCGCGGACGACAGTCCGCTCAACTTTCGGAGGTTTCGTCAATGGCATCAAACTACAAGCTGGTAATCGTCGAGTCGCCCGCCAAAGCTCGGACGATCGGAAAATTCCTCGGCAGAGGCTACAAGGTGGAGGCCTCACATGGGCACGTACGAGATCTGCCCAAGTCGCAGATCGGGATCGACTTTGATCACAACTTCGAGCCCAAGTATATCACCATTCGCGGCCGGGGCGACATCCTGGACAAGATCCGGAAGGAAGCCAAGGGCGCATCGAAGATCTACCTTGCGACTGACCCTGACCGAGAGGGTGAGGCGATTTCATGGCACCTTTCTAAGGTGCTGAACATCCCGGACGCGGAGCCGTGCAGGGTGGAGTTTCATGAGATCACCAACAAGGCTGTGAAGGGCGCGATCAAGCAGTCGCGGCCCATCGACTACAATTTGGTGAATGCGCAGCAGGCCCGGCGCGTGCTGGACCGTATCGTGGGCTACAAGATCAGCCCGCTGCTGTGGGCGAAGATCAGAAAGGGACTGTCGGCGGGGCGCGTACAGTCGGTGGCCACGGCGATCATTTGTGACCGAGAACGCGAAATCGAGGACTTTGAACCCGAAGAATACTGGCTGCTCGGCGCGCAGTTCGATGTAGCGGGTACACCTGTACAGGCCAAGTTTTATGGGGAAAAGGGCGAAAAGGTCGAACTGGGCAGCAAGGAACAGACCGAAAACGTGATCGAGCGGCTCAGAGCAGGGCGGTTTGCGATCACTTCGGTCAAGCTTGGAGAGCGCAAAAAGCACCCCGCGGCGCCGTTTACAACGTCGAATCTGCAGCAGGAGGCGTCCAGAAAGCTTGGATTCACCACCCAGAAAACCATGCAGATCGCCTAGCAGCTCTACGAAGGCGTGGATATCGAGGGCGAAGGCACCCAGGGCTTGGTGACGTACATCAGAACGGACTCCACGCGCATCAGCGAGGAGGCCATAGCGGATGTGCGCGAACGGATTGCCGCACAGTACGGCGAAAAGTACCTGCCCGAAGAACCGAATATCTACAAGAGCCGCAAGACCGCCCAGGACGCCCATGAGGCGATCCGCCCGACGGACATGCAATACAAACCCGAGCAAATCAAAGCCAGCTTGACACGGGACCAACTGAAGCTGTACAAGCTGATCTACTACCGGTTTGTGGCGAGCCAGATGACGCCCGCGATCTATGACACCATCACCGCTGAGATCGAAGGCGGCGACTTGATGTTCAAATTTAACGGCCAAAAGATGCGCTTTAACGGCTTCACGGCGGTGTACGAAGAGGTGCTGGACGACGCCGCAGCGGAAGAGGATCAGGCGTTCCCGGATCTTCAGGAGGGCATGGCGGTCACGCTCAAGGACATCTCGTCCGAACAGAAGTTTACGCAGCCGCCGCCCCGCTACACAGAGGCGTCGCTGGTGCGCGTACTCGAAGAAAAGGGCATCGGCCGCCCGTCCACCTATGCGCCGACGATCACCACCATCATGGCGCGCGGCTACATCAGCCGCGAAAACAAGCGCTTGCACCCCACGGAGTTGGGCTTGGTGGTCAATGACCTGATGCAGCAAAACTTCCCCGACATCGTGAACATCGCGTTCACGGCCGAGATGGAGGACTCGCTGGACGAGGTGGAAGAGGGCGACGTGGACTGGCACAAAATCGTAGGAGATTTCTACGATCCGTTCATCGAATCGCTGGAGAAGGCGGACTCGACGATCGAAAAGGTCGCGCTGGAGGA
>JAVBTW010000022.1:0-12893 GCA_031555975.1 Eubacteriales bacterium | reverse complement strand
ACCTCCAGTGCGTTTGTTTGCCGGAAAAAAGCCGCGCCTCTGCATGCTCACAGAGGCGCGGACGCGTGGTTCCACTCTGATTGAGGGGATTCCCCCTCCACTCAATCGCGCTGTATCGGGCGCGGCCCGGCGCGGCCTACTGGGGGAGCGGATCCCCGTTTGGTGCGCGAACTCGCGGGCGCACTTCGGCGATGCGTGATGGCCCGGGCGGCTCTCCGCCGGTGACCGCCCGGTTCTGTCGCCCCGCGTTCGCCTACTCGTCCCGGTCACAGGTCTTGGCTATGGTCGCATTATATGCTGGCCGGCGGGATTCGTCAAGCCCTATTGTGTTAAGCGCGGCATCGCGTACCGGTACGCGGCATCGGCGATGATCCTATGGCCGGCGGCGTTCGGGTGGATGCCGTCGACGCACAGCACGTCCTCGCCGCGCACGGACTCCAGGAACGCCTCGCGCACGGGCACCGCGTCGCACTGCAGCGCCTGGGCGACCCGCAGCACCAGCGCGCTGTAGTACTCCTGCCAGCGGTAGATGCGCGACGCCTGGCCCAGGAACCGCAGGATGTTTTCGCGGCTCAGCCCGTCCCGCGTGATCCAGTTCAGGTATCGCTCCGCGTCCAGCGGCGGCAGCGTCGCCAGCAGCGGCTGGCCGCCGCAGCTGCGCACATGCCGCACCATCTCTGTCAGCGCCTGCGTGAACTGCGCGGCGGGGGTGCGGGCCTCGTGGGGCGCGTCGGGCCGCTCGGACACGGCCTTCCAGTCCAGGTCGCAGTCGTTCCCGCCGAACTCCAGCACCACCGCGCGGCCCCGCAGGCTGTCCGCCGGCTGCGACAGCAGCCAGCTCAGCCCCTCCGGCGCGGTGCGGCCCATCTGCGACCGGTTCACCAGCGGCAGCGGCAGCAGCGCGGACAGCAGTTGCGCCGCGCCATCCCGCAGCAGCGCGTACCGCTGGCGCGCCGTGTCAAACACCACGCCCTTGAACACTGAGTCGCCGATCAGGAGGATCTCGCTCACCATCGCATGATCACCGCCACATTATCTAGTATTGAATACTATTATACATCGGCGGAAAGGATATGTCAACCAATATTTGGGATGATTTCTTGACGATGGCGGCCTGTGCGTGATAGAATGGGGCATTCAGTCATGGGAGGTCGGACCGGATGGAACAAGATGCGATACTGGCGGTGATCGACACGCTGGAGACCTGCGCGCTGCCCGCCTGGGGCGAGCTGCCGGACCTGGAGCTTTACATGGACCAGGTGGTGACCTATCTGAAGCGCCAGCTGGCGGCATTTGTGGACAACCCGTCCGGCAACCTGATCACGCCATCGGTGATCAACAACTACGTCAAGGCGGGCGTCGCGCCGCGCCCCATCAAAAAGAAATACGGCAGGTCCCAGCTCAGCGCGCTGACGATGGCCTGTTTTCTCAAGGGTGTCATGCCCAGCCAGTCCATCAAGACGCTGGTCATGCGCGACGGCCACGCGCCGGACGAGGCATACCACCGCGACTTCACGGGGGCGATGCACGACGTGTTGCGCCAGGAGGCGGAGTTTCTGTCCGAGCTGACGCGCGACGGGGAGGCGGACCGCGACCGGCTGTTTCAGATGGCGATGTGCTTTGCCATGCGCGCCAACGCGGACAGGTACATCGCGGACCGGCTGATCGAGCTGCTGGAGAAGGAGCAATAGCGCCCGCCCGCGGCGGCGCGGCTTGACATCGCACCCGCGCCGTGATATCGTATTGTTTATTTCACTCTTCACGGGAGGGCGATCATCGTATGGACACCCAGGCCACCGCGAAAAAGACCATCTTCAGCGGCATCCAGCCCACGGGCACGCTGACCATCGGCAACTACATCGGCGCGCTGCGCAATTTCAAGCTGCTCGAGGACGAGTATGACAATGTGTTCTCCATCGTGGACCTGCACGCGCTGACCGTGCGCCAGGACCCCGCGGCGCTGCGCAAGGCGTGCCTGAGGGTGCTGAGCCTGTACCTCGCGGTGGGGCTGGACCCGGAAAAGAGCCTGATGTTCTTTCAGAGCCACGTCGCCGCCCACGCGGAGCTGGCGTGGGTGCTGAACTGCTTCACCTACATGGGTGAGCTGTCCCGCATGACCCAGTTCAAGGACAAGTCGGCCAAGCATGAGGACAACATCAACGCCGGGCTGTTCACCTATCCGGCGCTGATGGCCGCGGACATCCTGCTGTACCAGACCGACCTGGTGCCCGTGGGCGCGGACCAGAAGCAGCACCTGGAGCTGTGCCGCGACGTGGCCGCGCGGTTCAACGGCGTGTACGGCGACGTGTTCACCGTGCCCGACGGCTACATCCCCAAGGTGGGCGCGCGCATCATGAGCCTGCAGGAGCCCACGCGCAAGATGTCCAAGTCCGATCCGGAGGACACCTTCATCGCCATGCTGGACGATCCGGACACCATCAAAAGGAAGCTCAAGCGCGCCGTGACCGACAGCGAGGGGAGCATCCGCTACGACCCAGAAGAAAAGCCCGGCGTCAGCAACCTGATGGTCATCCTGTCCACTCTGAGCGGGATGACGCTGGACCAGATCAGCGCTGAATATGATGGCCGGGGCTACGGCGCATTCAAGCCGGCGGTCGCGGAGTGCGTCGTGGAGGCGCTGCGCCCGATCCGGGAGCGCTATGAAAAGATCTCGGCCGACAAGGCGTACCTGCAAGAGGTCATGCAGAAGAGCGCCGAGCGGGCGGGCGCCATCGCGCACAGGACGATGCTGAAGGTCAGGAAGAAGACCGGCCTCGCCGCGCTGAAGCTGTAGGGCGGCGGTGCGTCCATCCCTCATCGTGGAATAATTAACATACTCATGACACTCACCCAACCCCCGACACTTGTCAAATCGCGCCAAAAGGGGTAGAATAGTCTCGATAACTGATAGGAGGTCGCTTCACATGATTAAAATCGGTATCAATGGTTTTGGCCGCATCGGCCGTCTGGTTTGCCGCGCCGCGATGGATCATCCGGAGGTCCAGATCGTCGCGATCAACGACCCGTTCATCGACCTGGAGTACATGGTCTACATGTTCAAGTATGACACCGTGCACGGCCAGTTCAAGGGCGACATCAAGGTCGAGGACGGCAAGCTGGTCATCAACGGCGAGCACATCAAGACCTTTGCCGAGAAGGACCCGGCCAACATCGATTGGCAAAGCGCCGGCGCCGAGTACGTCGCCGAAGCCACGGGCGTGTTCACCGGCAAGAACGCAGAAGCCCACTTCAAGGGCGGCGCGAAGAAGGTCGTCATCACCGCTCCGGCGAAGGACGGCATCCCGATGTTCGTCATGGGCGTCAACAACGAGAAGTATGACCCGTCCATGAACATCGTCTCCAACGCGTCCTGCACCACCAACTGCCTGGCCCCGCTGGCCAATGTCATCAACGAGAAGTTCGGCATTGCCGACGGCTTGATGACCACAGTGCATGCCACCACCGCCACCCAGAAGACCGTCGATGGCCCGTCCGCAAAGGACTGGCGCGGCGGCCGCGGCGCGGCGTTCAACATCATCCCCAGCTCCACCGGCGCCGCCAAGGCCGTCGGCGAAGTCATTCCCGAGCTGAAGGGCAAGCTGACCGGCATGGCGTTCCGTGTGCCGACCGCCGACGTGTCCGTGGTTGACCTGACCGTCAACCTCAAGACCCCCACCACCTACGACGAGATCAAGAAGGCCATGAAAGAAGCGTCCGAGTCCGCGCGCTACCAGGGCATCATCGGCTACACCGAGGACGCAGTGGTCTCCAGTGACTTCATCCACGACGCCCGCACCTCCATCTTCGACGCCGGCGCCGGCATCATGCTGACCGATAAGTTCGTGAAGCTTGTGAGCTGGTACGACAACGAGTGGGGCTATTCCAACAAGGTCGTTGACCTGATCAAGTACATGGCGAGCAAGGACAAGTAAGCATCAAGGGCTCAGTTGAATACAACTGACACAAACGGTTTCGGGAGCGCATCTTTGAGGTGCGCTCCCGCTTCTTTATGCGGTTTCATGATGCGGAGCAGCCTAGCCGCCGATGGACAGCAGCCGCATCAGCGTGTCCACGGTTTTGGCCAGGTCCTCCGTGCTTCGATGGCGGACGTCGCTATAGGGTTTTGCCACGCGGTTGATGCTCAAGATGGCATTGAGCCCTTGGTCGTAGGCTGCGTCGATGGGATCTTCAATGTCGCCGACAATGGCGATGGCGGGTGTGCCCACGGCCTTCGCGCGCCGGGCGACGCCGATGGCGACCTTGCCGCGCAGGGATTGGTCGTCAATCCTGCCCTCGCCGGTCAGCACCAGGGTCGCGCCCTTTGCAAGCGCGTCAAAGCCCACTGCGTCCAACACGACATCGATGCCCAACTGAAGCCGCGCGCCGAAGAATGCCAGCGCGCCCGCGCCAAAACCGCCTGCCGCGCCCGCGCCGGGTACGTCCATCGCATCCATACCCAGATCGCGCCGGATGAGGGCCGCGAGATGCGCCAATCCCTGATCCAGCACGGCCACGCAGGCGTCGTCAGCGCCTTTTTGCGGGCCGAACACCCAGGCCGCGCCCGTGGGGCCGCAGAGGGGATTGTCGATGTCGCACATGGCGGTGACGGGAAAGGCGCGGAGCGCCGGGTCCAATTCGGACGTGTCAATGCGGGCAATGCGGTTCAGCGTGCCACCCGTGGGCGTGAATGTGATGCCTGCGTCGTCGTAGAACCGCACCCCACATGCGGTTGCCGCGCCGCAGCCGCCGTCGTTTGTGGCGCTGCCGCCCAGGCCCAGTATGATGCGCTTTGCGCCAGCGCGCGCCGCGCCCAGCATCAGTTCGCCAACGCCGTATGTGGTGGTGAGCAGAGGGTTTGCGCGGCCTTCCACTTGTGGCAACGAGGCGCACGCGGCCACCTCCACGATCCCGCTGCCGCAGGGCGTCAGGCCGAAAAAGCCGTCCGCCTGCTCACCGAGAAAAGGGCCGGTCACCCGCATCGGGCGCTTTTCGCCGCCCAGCGTCAGCAGGAAACAGTCCGTGCTGCCCTCGCCGCCATCCGCCACCGGAATCTTGCGAATCTCTGCGTCAGGGCGGTGTTTTCGGATTTGGTCCGCCATGATCTCGCAGACCTGCACAGAACTCATCGTACCCTTGAACGAATCGGGAACCAGGATGTATCTGTCCATAACCATCCCACGCCTTCTTGCGCTTTCGGATCGGTCGCAGGGCCACCCACTTCCAATCCAATTTCTGACGATCATCCATTCCGAATCATCAACCGCCATATGGCTTATGTTACCACATCATTGGGCACATGAAAAGAGTGCAACGCTTCGTTTGGGCGTATTCGTTCAGGGTCCACAATTGGCTGCATGAAAGCTTGTCATTGCCGTTGACTTTTGGTTATGTTTTTGGTATTCTCATAGTGTTGCTGTGGCACTGCGGCCATCAGCCGATCGCCTGACCGTCCGCGTCCGCGGGCAGAAGGATACGTTCAAACAACAAATAGGAGGGAACACACCATGAAGAAACTGGTTGCCATCGCGCTTTGCTGCCTCATCTTGCTGGCGGCGGCCGCACCCGTCCTGGCCGAGGGCCGGATCGAGTTTTGGAACGACAAACTGACCAACACCGACTCGTCCATCCTGGATGCGCTGGCAGGCGCGATCACCGAGGCGTCCGGTGTGGATGTGGAGATCGTATCTTATCCCGATGTGGCCGCATATCAGACCGCGCTTCAGCAGTCCATCAAGGACGCTTCCGCGCCCGGCATGTTCACCTGGTGGAATGGCGATCAGCTCAACACGCTGGCCAAGAACGACCTGCTGCTGGACCTGACCGAAGAGTGGGCCGAGTATTACGTACCCTCTGGTGTGTCTGCGGATGTGGCGGAGTCGCTGAGCTATGACGGCAAGGTCTATGCGGCGCCCTACGGCGTCCTGAACAATGTCGTTATTTACAATAAGAAGGCCTTCGAAAAGGCAGGCGCGGTTGTGCCCACCACCTTTGACGAGTTCCTGTCGAACTGCGAGAAGCTGAAGGCCGCGGGCATTACGCCCATCGCGCTGAAGAACGACTCGTGGGCGGGCTTCATCTGGTTCCAGCAGATGCTGGCCGTGTACGATGTGAGCCTGTACACCGGCGTGTGCGATGGATCCATCAAATACACCGATGAGCGCATTGTGAAGGTCATGGAGTCCTGGAAGGACATGTTCGATAAGGGCTATTTTGCCGCGCCGATCCAGTCCGCCGACACCGCCAAGGCGTTTGCCAAGGGCGAAGTCGCCATGGTGCTGGAGCCCACGCTGTACCTGCCCAGCCTGGTTAACGAGTACGGTCTGGTCTCCGGCGAGGACTTTGACGCCATGTACGTGCCAAGCGCCACCGACGCCAAGTCCGTTGTGTTCTTTGAAGTTTCGCCGTTGGCCATCCCGAAGGCAACCGCCGATGTGGAGGCCGCCAAGAAGGCCGTCCGCGCCTTCGTGAGCGCTGGCGCCCAGGCCGTCATGGCCAACGAGATCGGCATGCCGGCCAGTTCCGCAGCCGAGATCACCGATCCCACCATCGCCCGCGTGGTGAGCTTTGGCGGCGACGAGAATCTGCAGCTGGTGCTGCGCTATTACGAGAGCACCCCGGCAGAGCTGCGCGACGTGGCCCTGGACGAACTGGCCAAGTTCATTTACAGTGGCGCGCCGATCAACGATGTGCTTGCAGCCATCCAGGTCAAGGCAGACGAGGTCTTTGCTAAGTAAATTGAACGGGGAACGACCGCGAGGCGGGGGAGGTCCTTCGCTGGCGCTCTGGATGCCCGTGGCATGTGCGCTCGGGTCTCCTGAGGCCAGTGAAGGACCTCCCCGCCCGCGGGAACACGCTCAATTTCTCCGAAAGGTTGTGTACATCCATGGTAACCAGCGCACCCGCGGCGACCGCTGCGCGCAAGCAGCCGCGAACATGGACCCACTATCTGTATTTGATGCCCGCTGTGCTGTTGGTGGGCGTGTTTTTCTTCACGTCCATCATTTACACCGGGTGGCTCAGTTTTTATGAAGCGGACGGGTTCTCTGATCCTGTGTTCGTCGGGCTTGAGAACTACCGGTACCTGTTCCGCGACCCAAACTTCGCCACATCGCTGACCAACACGTTGATCTGGGTGCTTTGCTCGTTGGTGATCTCGTTTGTGATTCCGCTTCTGCTGGCGATCCTGATCACCAAGACTGCCCGCGTGACGCTGTTCAAAAACATCTTTTATTTTCCCAATGTGCTTTCGGCCACCATTGCGGGCATCATCATCCGCTCGATGATCAGCGTGTATGGCCTGCCGCAACTGTTCGGACTGATGGGTTTTCCGCATTTGGTTTCGGACTGGCTGGCGATCCCGCAGGTGAACACGTTTATCATGATTGGCTCGAGCATCTGGCAGGGAATTGGCATGAACCTGCTGCTGTTCATCGTGGGCATCAACAGCATCGACGCCTCGCCCATTGAGGCAGCGACCATCGAAGGCGCGGGACCGGTGTCGATGTACACGCGCGTGGTGTTCCCGCTGATCAAGCCCACATCGGTGGTGATCCTGCTGATGTCGCTGGTCAACAGTTTTAAGGTGTTCGACGGCATCTGGGTGATGACCAAGGGCGGCCCCTACCGATCCAGCGAGACGTTGGCGTTGACGATGTACGAGGAATCGTTCATCAGGAACAAACTCGGGCTCGGCGCGGCGGTGGCCATCGTGCTGACGATCATCATCCTGTTTGTGAGCTACTTCAATATCAGGAACACATTCAAGCCCGAAAACGCGCTGCATTAGCGGAAAGGAGAACTGCTTTTCATGAAACTGGCAAAGGGCAAATCCAAGGCGGTCATCCTGAGCGTACTGACGATCCTCGCGATCGTGTGGGCGTTCCCGCTGGTGTTCACGGCGTTCACCAGCTTCAAGGGCCAGGCGGAGTACAATCTTGGCAATTTTTGGGACATCCCCAAGGGAAACGAGCTGCTGAACAACCTGGCCTATATGAACAAGAACGGATCGATCTTTGACGGCATGTTCTCCAGCCTGATCTATGCGTCCTGTGGCGCATTCTGTGCTGTTTTCATCGCGTTACTGGCCGCGTATGCGCTGGCCTATCTGGACATCAAGGCAAAGATGATCTGGTTCCTGTTCATCTACAGCGGCACCATCTTCCCATTCCAGGTGTATCTGATCCCGATCTTCAAGGGTTATTCCGCACTGGGCTTGTACAACACAAGGCTGGGCATGGTCCTGTTCTACACCGCGATCTGCATCCCGTTCGCGATGTTCGTGCTGCGCAATTTCTTCAGCGGCATCTCCTCAGAGATCTGCGAGGCTGCCAAGATCGACGGCGCGGGCAATTGGGGCATTTTGACCCGCATCATGATCCCCATGGCCATCGCGCCGCTGTCTGTCGTATTTCTGACCCAGTTCTCCTGGTGCTGGAACGACCTGATGTTTGGCCTCACGTTCACCAAGTCTACAAACACGCGTCCCATCATGGCCTCGCTGTCACTGATGGGCACCAAGAATTTGCCTGCGCTGTTGCTGGCCTGCTTGATCGCTTCCGCTCCGGCGCTGGTGATGTTTGTCGCGCTTCAGCGGAACCTGGGCACTGGGTTCGTGTACACTGGGAAATAGTTTTGCGAAGGCCAGCGGACTGGCTTTGGCTGTTGGTATTTCGCAGGGGCGCTCGCCCTCCCCGCGGCATCACCCTTCGCGCCAGGGAGGGAGATGCCATGGGGAGGGCGTTTTGCGCGAAAAGTACCGAAAAGTCGGCAATCGTCATAAACATGCGGATGGTTGTTGTGGTATACTGACGTCAGGTTTTCATGGATGCTCGATTGGGCGAAATCAAGGAGGGGTAACGATGCCGAAAGAGTTGATTCTCAAGACACTCCGTCACGAGGAAGTGGAGCGCATACCGTGGGTGCCGTTTGTGGGCGTCCACGCGGGCAAGCTGGTGGGTTACGATGCAACGGAAATGCTGTCCGACGGCGACAAGATGCTGTCTGGCATTTTGGAGGCCGCCAAGCTGTACTCGCCGGACGGGTTGCCGGTGATCTTTGACCTGCAGCTGGAGGCGGAGGTGCTTGGCTGCGACCTGGTGTGGGCGAAGGAAGCGCCGCCCTCCGTCAAAACCCACCCGCTGGCGGAGACCACCGACATCCCCTGCGACTGCACGATTCCGCAAAAGACGGACGGCCGCATCCCCATGGTGCTGGACGTCATGAAGCGCGCCAAGGCGGCCATCGGCGACAAAGTGGCGCTGTACGGCCTGATCTGTGGTCCGTTCACCCTGGCCTCGCACCTGCGCGGCAACGACATCTTCATGGACATGTATGACGACGACGAGTATGTGCACGCTTTGATGGCGTACACCGCCAAGGTCGCCATGAAGATGTGCGAATACTACATCGAGGCGGGCATGGACGTGATCGCGCTGGTGGACCCGCTGGTGAGCCAGATCTCGCCCAGCGCGTTCGAGGAGTTCTGCGAGGGCCCGTTCAAGCTGATCTTCGACTACATCCGCGAAAAGGGCGCGCTGTCGTCGTTCTTTGTGTGCGGCAACGCCACGCGCAATGTGGAGCCGATGTGCAAGACCGGCCCGGACTCCATCGCCGTGGACGAAAACGTGGACATGGGCCCTGCGAAGGAGATCACCGACAGGTACAACATCGCCCTTTCTGGCAACATCCCGCTGACCACCGTCATGCTGCACGGGAACCAGCAGGACAACATGAAGTATGTAATCGAGTCGTTGATCGACAAGCTGACGCACAAGAACCTGATCATCTCTCCCGGCTGTGACATGCCTTATGCCACGCCCGCGGAGAACACTGTCGCAGCCGCCGAGGCGGTCATCCACACGGACACCGCGCGCAAGATGATCGAGAACTATTCCGGTTCCGCGCTGGACGACATCGTGGTGGAATTGCCGGATTACGCGGCGCTCGCGAAGCCGCTCATCGAGGTCTGTACGCTGGACAGCGAAACCTGCGCAGCCTGCACATACATGATGGACGCAGCCAATGTGGCCAAGGCCCAGTTTGGCGACGCGATTGACGTGATCGAGTATAAATACACGCGCAAGGAGGACATCGCGCGGTTTGTGAAGATGGGCGTGAAAAACCTGCCGTCGATCTACATCAACGGCGAACTGGCCTATTCGTCCATCATTCCGAACAAAGAGGCGTTTGCCGAGCGCATCCAGGAAGCGATCAACAAGTGAAGCAACTGTATCTGATCACAGGGTTTCTCGGATCGGGCAAGACGACGCTGATGAAGTGGCTGATCGCGATGTTTTCGGACCGGCGCATCGCCGTGATCGTGAACGAGTTCGGCCAGGTGGGCGTGGACGGAGCGCTGCTGGCCGAATCCGGCGTGAAGGTCGAGGAGATCAGCAACGGCTCGGTGTTCTGTGTGTGCCGGAGCGATCTTTTTGTGGATGTGCTGGTCCAGGCCATGCACACTGACGCGGAAATCGTGCTGGTGGAGACCAGCGGACTGTCCGACCCCACTGGCATGGGCGGCATACTGGACATCGTCTCGAACCTATCCGGAGCGCGCTATGATTTCTGCGGCACCATCGCGGTTGTGGAACCTGCGCGGCTATTGAAGCTGCACAGCAACGTCGTCGCGATCAAACAGCAGATCCGGAGTGCCGGACTGGTGCTGATGAACAAAACCGACATTGCCGCGCCCGAGGACGTGGAGCAGGCTGAGTCGATGATCACTGCGCTGAATCCGGTGGCGGAAATCAAGCGCGTGCGCTTTTGTCAGATTCATCCGGATTGGCTGGATGAATTGAAGCGGGCGCAGCTGCGAATTGTCGGCGGCATCGCGCGAAACACGCTGGGCGTGACGAAGATGCTGGCTGTTTACAAGGAAGCTGTGGATGAGGCGTCGCTGAGGACGTGGCTTGCAGGGATCTCGCCGGAGGTTTACCGAATCAAGGGATTTGTGCTGCTTGGCACGGGTCGGCATCAGGTGGAATGCGTTGAGGAACAGATTCAGCTAAGCCCGGCGGAGGGAGAGGGCGCGTCCTACTTGGTGCTGCTGGCACCGGGCAGCGATAAGCTCAAGCGGCGCATCATCGAGTCCGGTCAGGCAGTTTTTCAAAACCGGGTGACATTCGAATAGAACGGCGGCGACAGGCGAGTTTCAAAAGATCCGGTCGCGCAGTTGTGACTGATGGAACACGCACTGAGGTCCGGGGGTGCGCAATCGCGCACCCTCTGGTTATCTATGCAAAATTGGAGTGATTTATTTATGGCCCAACGAAGCGACTGGCTTGCCAACTTCATCGGCGAGTTCATTGGTACGTTCCTGTTGGTGTTGTTCGGCACCGGCTCGGTGGCGGTGTCGGTGTTGTTTGACGCCCATCAGGGGCTGTTTCAAATCGCGATCATCTGGGGCATCGCCATCGCGATCGCGATCTATGTGACCCGAAACCTGAGCTGCGCGCACTTCAATCCTGCGGTCAGCATCGCGATGGTGGTCAGCGGCCGGATGGCCAAGGGCAAGCTGGCGCGCTATCTGCTCGGGCAGTTCGCGGGCGCGTTCGTGGGCGGACTCATGGTGTACCTGCTGTTCGGACCTTCGCTGGCGGTCGCGGAGCAGGCGCAGTCCATCGTGCGCGGCAGCGCTGAATCGGTGCGGTTCGCGAAGATGTTTGGTGAATACTATGGCTCGATACCGCTGTTCACCGCCATTCTGGCAGAGCTGTTCGGCACGTTCGTGCTGGTGTTTGCGATTTTCATGCTGACAGAGGGCTGCAACATCGGCAGGCCGGACAACAACCTGGCCCCGCTGTTCATCGGGTTGACGGTCACCATCCTGATCTCAATACTGGCGCCGCTGACCCAGGGCGGATTCAATCCGGCACGGGATTTCGCGCCGCGCATCGTCGCGTGGATGGTGGGGTTTGGCGCGGCCGCCTTCCCGGATCAGACCGGCGGTTTTTTCTGGGTGTACATGCTGGCGCCCTGCGTGGGCGGCGTGCTGGCAGGATGGCTGTTTACCAAGGTCATCGAACCGATGATGAACCGAAACAATACGGGCTGCGGATGCGGCGAAAGAATGGGGGGTTAATCAATGAGCGCAAAAATGGTACTGATCGGCGGTTTTCTTGGCGCGGGCAAGACCACGATGCTGCATGCGCTGTCGGAGCGGTTCGCCCATGACGGGCAGAAAACCGGACTGATCACCAACGACCAGGCTGCGGAGCTGGTGGACACGTTCTACCTGACCCGATACGGCAAAGTCGTCAAAGAAGTGAGCGGCAGCTGTTTCTGCTGCAATTTTAACGGATTCATCGACGCGGCGCGGCAGCTGGTCGCGGGGGCCGGCGCTTCCGTCATCGTTGCTGAGCCGGTGGGCAGTTGCACCGACCTGTCCGCCACCATCCTGCAGCCACTGAAGGACCAGTACCGAGGTGAGTTTGAACTTGCGCCGCTCACCGTGCTGGCCGAGCCGGACAAACTCCGCGCGCTGCTCAGCGGCGCCGGGCCGGACATGCATAAAAGCGCTCAGTATATCTATCGGAAGCAGCTGGAGGAGGCGGACATCATCGCCGTCAGCAAGGCGGACCTGCTGGACGATGCCGCGATCACCGCCCTTGTCCGTGACGCCAAAGCCACATTCCCACAAGCTCAAGTGGTCGCGGTCAGCGCCGTTACGGGCCAGGGTCTGGACGAGTGGCTGCGTCTTGCGTTGCGTCCGGACGCTGCAGGGCTGCACATCACGGACGTGGACTACGACACCTACGCGGAGGGAGAAGCCGTGCTGGGCTGGCTGAACGCCACGCTGGCTTTGACGGGTTCGGGCGTGGATTGGGACGGGTTCCTGAGCGGTTTCTCGAACGCGCTGGCGCGACGGATTTCGGAAGGCGGCATGGCCGTGG
>JAVBTW010000163.1:0-8345 GCA_031555975.1 Eubacteriales bacterium | reverse complement strand
CTTTGTTTCCAATGGTGTGGGGGAAGATGATTGACCACGCTGTATCTGTGAGGTCGTGCCGACGATGCTCATTCGCCATCTTTGGAAACCTCCTGCTTCGGTTTCCTTTATTATACCATGTTTCTATTGACGACACAATCTGGAGACTTACATGAAAAAAATGTTTGCCGCACCCTTTTCTTAGCCACTTATGAGACCAATGACCTCGAGAAATCATATGTAAACACGGGATAGTCCTGACCTGAGGAGCCAACACAAATACACCCGTCTTTGGCGGGTGTATTTGTGTTTTTGGAGAAGCGAACGAACGTGGGGAGACGATGATGCGGATCTCCTACGACATGTATAGGCAATCGCCCTTGCGCTTGCATTTTGTCCTTGCATTCGCGCACGAAATCTACTATACTATGAGTTAACAAACCGGTGTTATGCCGGTAATGTATAGGGAGGATTGCTCATGAAAAAGTTCACATCGATCCTGATTGCCCTGGTGCTCTTGTTAAGTCTGTTCGCGATGCCCGCGCTGGCGGACGGCATCAAGATCGGCATTGTCACGCCGGACGCGGATCACGGCTTCACCGGCGAATCTGTCGCGCATGCGCGCGCCGAAGCCGAAGCGCTCAAAGCGGCAGGCGTCATTGAGGACTACAAGCTGGGCGTCGGCGGGGAAGCCGGAAAGCAGGTCCAGGCGCTGGAAGACATCATGACCTGGGGACCGGATGCGATCGTGCTGTGGCCGCTGGAAGGCGATCAGCTCAGGAACGCCGCGCAGTCCGTCGTGGACGAGGGCATCAACCTGATCATCTATGACCGCCTGATCGAGAATTTCCAGGGCATGAAGGCCGAGATCATGGGCGACAACGTGACCATCGGCAACATGATGGGCACATACCTTCTGAACTACTTTGCCGATCAGCTCAAGGCGGGCGAGACCATCACCTACCTGCTGTTCATCGGCGACAGCTCCACCGTGTCCAAGCAGCGCACCCAGGGCATGCTGGACATCATCGAAGCGTCCGAATACAAGGATCAGTTCAAGCTGCTGCAGGATGGCTTCCAGACCGATTGGTCCAACGCCAAGTCGCAGGAGTACATGGAGAACTGGCTCAACACCGCGGATGCAGCTGCCATCGCAGATCTGGACATGATCGTGACACATGACGACGAGATCGTGGACGGCATCACCAACGCGCTGACCCCCGACCTGAAGAACCTCCGGATCATCACCTCCGTGGGCGGCCGCCGTGAGACGCTGTCAACCTACAAGGACAAGACCAATCCTGAGCTGCTGACCTACTTCTTCAGCCCCTCCTACATCCGAGAAGCGATCCGGCTGGGCGTCGCCGTCGCCAAGGGCGAGCAGTATCAGGGCCAGGATGTGAACGGCCAGCTGTTCCTGATCCCGACCATCGAGATCGACAAAGACAGCGTCGCCGCCTACGAGGCCAGCCAGGAGTACATCGACCGCTATAGCCTGGACAACTGATCCATCTCGGGTTCCCGATGAGGGCCGGTCGGAAAACGGACCGGCCCTTTTGTTCGAGGGAGGGGGAAACAAGGTGCTCAGAGAGATGAAGGACATTGTTGTGGACTTCGGGCCTGTGCGCGCGGTGGATCACGTCGATCTGCGCGTGGAGCGCGGGGAGATCCTGGGGCTGTTGGGCGAGAACGGCGCGGGCAAATCCACGTTGATGAATGTGCTCGCGGGCACACTCGCACCCACGGGCGGCGAGATCCGCATTGATGGCAAGCCGGTTCGGATGTTCGGCGCGCTGCAGGCGATGAAACACGGCATCCGCTTCATTCATCAGGAACTCAGCCTGTGCAACGACTTGAATGTGTTTGAGAACCTGTTTCTCGCCCAAGAACAGATCGGCAGGGGCAGGCTCTTGGACAAGCAGGGCATGGCGCGGCGCGCGGCGGAAGTGCTCAACCGCATGCGCGTGAGCATCGACCCATGGACGCCGGTGGAGGACCTTCAAATCGCCGACAAGCAGCTCGTGGAGATCGCCAGGGCGCTGCTGTTTTCCTGTGACCTGATCATCATGGACGAGCCCACGTCCGCGCTGAACACCCGCGAGATTGAGAACCTGTTCGAGATCATGCGCCAGCTCAGGAGCGAGGGCGTGAGCTTCATCTACATCTCCCACAAGATGCCCGAGATCTTCGAGATCTGCGAGCGCTATTGTGTGCTCCGGGACGGGCAGCGGGTGGGCGAGGGGATGATCCGGGACGCCAGCGAGGAGTCGATCACCGAGATGATGATCGGCCGCCAGCTCGCAGACGATGAGTTCAAGACCAAGCCCTATTTCGGGACGGGCGAGGCGCTGCTCAGCGCGAAGGATCTGTCGGGCGACGGGTTCTCACATGTCAGCTTTGAGCTCTGCCGTGGCGAGATTCTGGCGTTTACCGGGCTTCAGAGCTCCGGGCGCGACCAGCTGGCGGACGCGCTGTTTGGCGTGATCCCGCACCGCGGCGAGCTGACGGTGCGCGGCAAGCGCGTCATGGGCGCGGACATCCGCCGCCAACTGCGGCTGGGCGTGGCGATGGTGCCCAGAAACCGCAAGGAGCGCGGCATCCACAACGACCTGTCCATCCGGGACAATGTGTCCATGGGCTACTTCAACACCAAGCTGAAGTCTCCCGGCTTCATCCGCGTGGGCCTTGAAAAGCAGCGCTTCCAACGGCAAAAGGCCGCCATGCGCATCAAGGCGGACAATCCGAACAACGACATCACGTCCCTGTCCGGCGGCAACCAGCAAAAGGTGATCCTGGGCCGCTGGATTGAAACGGACGCGGATGTGCTTGTGTTCGACAACCCCACGCAGGGCATCGACGTGGGCACCAAATTCGAAATCTATCACCTGATCCTCAACCTGGCCAAGGAGGGCAAAGGGATCTTGGTGTTTTCTTCGGAATTTCCAGAGATCCACAAGGTGGCGGATAAGTGCCTGGTGATGTACAAGGGCGAGGTCAACCAGGTGCTTTCGCGCGACCAACTCACCGAGAAGCGCATGATGTATTATGCGACCGGAGCGAACAGGGAGGACGAGAAAAATGACCACACAAGCGCGTAGAGGGCGTGTCAGCGCGAAGGCGCTGTTTTCCCAGTACAGCTACCTCGTTTCGTTTGTCCTGATCGTGGTGATCGCGCTGGTGGTCAACGAAAACTTTCTGTCCTGGCGCAACATCACCACCATCTTTGTGCAGTCGTCATGGACGGGCATCATTGCGCTGGGCATGACCATGGTCATCTGCGCGGGCATGATCGACATCTCCGTGGGCGCTCAAGTCGCGATCATCTCTGGGTTTGGCATCGAGGTGCTCAACTACACGCAGAACATCTGGATCATGCTGCTGTTCAGTTTGGCATTTGGCGCCTGCATCGGGACGTTCAATGGGCTGTTGATCGCCAAGGGCCGGATGCCCGCCATGATCGCCACGCTGGCGGTGCAGACATCGTGCCGCGCCATCATCAATCACTTTGGACAGGGCGGTCCGTTCACTGTGGCGGGCGGCATCGCCACCGAGCCGTACTACGAGGCATTCCGCCAAGTGGGGAGCGGCGCGTTCGACGTGTTTGGGTACCGTTTGCCCTATCCCATGGTGCTGTTTATTGTAATCGCGCTCTTGTTCGGGCTGATCATGCAGCGAACGAGGCTGGGTAAGCACATCTATGCCGTGGGCTCTAACGCCACCTCGGCGCGGCTAGCGGGTGTGAATGTGGACAACACGCGCATCATTGTGTTCACGATCACTGGGCTTCTGTGCGGGTTCGCAAGCTGGATTTATGCATCGCGCCTGATGGCTGTGGCCGCGTCGTCCGCAGGGAACCTGTTTGAAATGGACGCCATCGCGGCGGTGGCCATTGGCGGCACCGCTATGTCCGGCGGCCGCGGCAAGATCATCGGCACATTCCTGGGCGTACTGATGTTCAAGATCATCAACAACATCCTGGTCGCGGCCCAGGTGCCCACTTTTCTCAACGGCGCGATTTCAGGCGCGATCATCATTGCCGCTGTGCTGCTTCAAAACATCCGCGGCAAAAAAGCATGAGTGTTGCTTCGCGGTCAGTTGCCGTTTTCCAGGCAGAAGAGCGCAAACGCAATCGATAGAAAAAAAGGCTCGGAATCCACTTCCGAGCCTTTTGGTTGGTGCTGGTGGCGGGACTCGAACCCGCACGACCTCACGGTCAGGGGATTTTAAGTCCCCGGCGTCTGCCATTCCGCCACACCAGCATGCTGTTGGGATTATAACAGATTGGCGGGCGGTATTCAACCGGTTTCTGTTACATATGCGGGGCGAGCCATGAACGCAGCGACGATCTACCCGCGTCATCCGGAGCAAATGCGAAGGACCGCCCCCGCGCGTGCGGGCGTTCTATCATTTGATAGACGTCGCCTGACGGCGGGGAAGTCCTTCATTGGCGCTCAGGATGACAAATGTGGGGGGTGCATATGGCAATCCGTTTTCATTCATGCGTTGGCCCTGGTTATTTATGTTGTCGCAAATCCGGGCGCTGTGCGACGGATGAGGGTCGGCATGGGTAAGCGCGGATCATGCCCTGACCAAGCGCACCAGCACATCCACCATCGTTTCCATGGATTCGACACAGATACACTCATGGCGGCCGTGGTAGTTCATGCCGCCGGTGGACAGGTTCGGACAGGGCAAGCCCATGTAGGACAGGCGCGCGCCGTCTGTGCCGCCGCGGAT
Organism: Eubacteriales bacterium; assembly: GCA_031555975.1. Classification (GTDB taxonomy): domain Bacteria; phylum Bacillota; class Clostridia; order Christensenellales; family Aristaeellaceae; genus JAJDGF01. The sequence continues at coordinate 3,629 of JAVBTW010000163.1, read as the reverse complement.
GGGCTCAAGCCAAGGCTGGACGCCGGTGTCTTTGAATGCAGCCATGGCGCGGTCGATGATGAACGCCTTCCCATCAAAGCAGCGCTTCATGTTTAAATAGCTGTCTGTGATCTTACACTGGCAGGTGCCCGCACCGTGCTTGCTGTTGATGAAATTGGCACAGGTTTGGAAGAGCGCCTTCTTGGCAGCAAACTTGTCCGCGTCATGATCGCGAATGATGTATTTCAGCTCCGCCCTTTCCGCTTCGCCATGGAACGATGTCATGTGAAAGAAACCTTCGTATCCCTCCGTGTGCGCCGGTGTCTCGGCGGGTGGGAGCAGTGCCATGAATTCCGTGCCGATCAGAACCGCGCTTATCATCTTGTTCTTGGCGCTGCCGGGATGGATGTTGACGCCATTTACGATCAGGGTGGCGCTGGCTGCGTTGAAATTTTCGTATTCGATGCCGCCAAGCTCGCCGCCGTCAACTGTGTAGGCGAAGTCCGCGCCGAAGCCGGGCACATCGAACTTGTCCGCGCCACGGCCGATCTCTTCATCCGGTGTGAACGCGATGGCGACCTTGCCATGGGGGATGGACGGGTCCAGGATCAGCCGCTCGGCGGCGGACAGGATTTCGGCCACGCCCGCCTTGTCGTCAGCGCCCAGGATGGTGCGGCCGTCTGTGACGATGAGGCGCTTGCCCGCGTACTTGGTCAGATAGGGATAGGTGTTGACGGACAGCACATCACCGTCCGCGTTCAGCGCCAGATCCTTGCCATCGTAGGATACGATTCGGGCGTTCATGGGCAGCGCAGGCGCATCGTCCACGGTGTCCATGTGGGCGATCAGGCCGATGGTGGGCTGGTGATCCCGGTTGCCAGGGATGGAGCCGTAGACATAGCCGTCCGCATCCATACGGGCATCCGCGATGCCGATGGCTTTCATTTCGTCTACCAGCGCCGCGCCAAACACCTTTTGCCCGGATGTGCTGGGACAGGTTTCAGAGGCCTCGCTTGAAGTGGTGTCGTATTGGATGTACTTCATGAATCGCTCGTGAGCTTGCATGGTGAGTGGACTCCTTTCTGTGGGGGTGTCCTGGCCGTAAGGCGGGATGAGCGCCGCCCTACGGTGGACCACACACATCCATTATACCCCATTCATCATGCTATGTATACCGCATCTATATCTTGATCCTCGGGTTCAGCGAATCATGCTTTTTCATCAGGTCCATGTAGACACTCCTGCGCTGTGGCTCCGCAGGCGCAAACATGGGGGTGGCGAGCTGGACGGGTGGCGCGGGTTGGGCAACGGGCTGGATGGAGCGATGTGCTTGGGCCAATGGGGGTGGCACTGCTGGCCTGCCCAGTGCGGCGCGGGCTTCGATGGGGCCGGGGCGCATCAGGTTCTTCATCCGCAGCGCGCCTTCAACCAGTTGTTTGCTTCCGTTCATGATGTTGCCTCCTCAAGCGTTTTCCTGTCTCAGTATATGCGGCTCTAAGTTAATTTGACATTGTACCCAATCTTACTCTTGTCATACTCCTGTAATATATGCTATAATGAACTGTATATGCTATGAAACAAGTTTGGACCCGCCCGATTGGGATGGGCACGAAGGATAAAGAGAGGCGAATGCGAAGTGGCGAAAGCAAAGGGACCCTCGAATGGCGGCAACAAGCCGGGTCTTGATTACTACGAGTACAAACGCATGCATGATATGGACAGACTGCGTCAGCGCGCGGTGGAACTGGCGGGTGATGTAGAGCGCAAGGACCAGCGAACAACATCCGAGCCTACGCTCGCACCCGCACAGCAGGCTACGCAGATCTTTGGCAAACTCTTGGGCGGCATGCGCCGCCAAGGCGCGCATGAGCCTGCGGACGAACTGGCTCATGAGCATGTGTTGAAGCGGGAAGAGGCCGAACAGGCGGTGGAGATGGATGCCGCCGAACCTGTGTCCGCGCATGCAGTCGAACCAGCCGATGCGCCAGCGGAGCCCAAGCCCGGTTCGCGTCGCGCAAAGAAGGCCGAGACGGTGTCCGAGCAGGACGACGAGCATGAACCGGATCATGACGCCTTTAAGCGCCCTGCGCATGCGGTCAAGCATGCGGATGCCGCCGAACATGAGGATGCCGGTGACGAGGCCCCGCACAAGCGGCGCAGTCACAAAGCGGTTGCAGAGGTCGTCGATGAGGCTACTCATTCGGAGCCGGTTGCGACAGAGCACGAGGAAGTCCCGCACAAGCGCCGCAGCCACAAGGCAGCAACTGACGTCCACAGCGAAGCGGACGGCGCGGAGCATGAAGAAGCGGCCCCGCATGAGGAAACACCGCACAAACGGCGCGCAGCCCACAAGCATGCCCATGAGGACTTGAGCGAGCAAGACGCGGAGATCCTGGATGCACAACCAGAACCCGCGGCGCAGCCCGAAGCGGACGCGGCTGATGAAGCCGACATGGAGGCGCTGGAGATCACCAACCCGTTCGCGGGCACGTTTGACAAGCTGAGGCAGTTTGGCAGGCTGTTTGCCAAGCAGCCTGCAGCCGTTGCCGCGGTCAGTGCAGCGACAGCCGATGCGGACGACGAGGACGAAGATGAAGAAGATGGTGAACGCGCCGTGCAGTTTGGGGCGGGCCGCCATCAGCGCTATCAGGTTCGGACCAAGCGCCCACGCGAAGAAGCGCCGGACGATGAGGACGACGATGACGATGAGGACGATGACATCCGGCGCGGGCCGCGCGGTGGCGAAGACCCACTGGGCGTGATCAAGCCGCTGGACGAAGCATCCCAGCGCGCGTATATGCGCCCCGATCGCCGCAGCCAACGCCGCAGCGAAATGAGGCAGGAGTCGGTGGTCACAGCCGTTCCAGATGGAGAGGATGACGATGACATGAAGGACAACCGGCTTGCTGAGCTGACCGAGAAACTGGCCGACGGCATGGAAAAGACCGCGCCCGCACTGTCGCGGCGCGAACGAAAAGCCATGGCCGCGGCAGGTTCGCTGAGCGTCGCGTCCAAGCCCGCCACGAGGTCTCAGGCCGCACCGGAGACAAAGAGCGTGGATGAGCCGACACAGCAGTTCAAGCCGCTGCGGGCGCGCCAGATTGAAACACCCAAGGCCGCGCCCGTTCTGGATGACGAGGACGAATTTGACGAGGACGAAGAGGAAGACGAGCGTCCGCGCCGCCGGTTTGGATTTGGCCGTCGAAAAGAAAAGCAAAAAGACGAGGACGACTTCGACGAGGATGAATACGACGACGATGCGTACGATGACGATGATGATGCGTACGACGATGACGACTACGACGACGATGACGAGTACGAAGACGACGATTATGACGACGATGAGGCGTATGACGACTACGACGAGATCGAAGAGTACGAGCGCCGCCGCCGCAAGTCCGGCGGCAAGCGAATGCTGGGCGGACTAAAGACGCTGCTGGTGATTGTGATCGTGCTGCTGCTGCTCATTGCAGGCATTCGCCAGCTGGAGGCCAGCCACGTGATCAGTCTTGACGGCCTTCGCAACGGCCTTGGCAAAGTGATCCCCATCAACTGGCTGTTCCCGGCCCCGGTGAGCGTCACGGAGGCGATCCCGGTCGAGACACAGGAAGAGGACGCCGATTTGAATGACGATGAGCTCCTGTATGACG
>JAVBTW010000299.1:0-14864 GCA_031555975.1 Eubacteriales bacterium | reverse complement strand
GGTCATCCTGAGCGAAGCGAAGGATCTTCCTCACGCTTGCCGGAACCCAAGGCTCAGGAAGATCCTTCGCTTTGCTCAGGATGACCATGGGATGCCCGCAGCCCGCAATGCGCGCTGCCCGCAATGCCCGCTGGACGGATGACGGCGGGAAAGCTTGTTAGAATGTGAACGAATAGGAGGGACGTGCTCTTTGACCAGCGAAATGTATGAGATTCTGTCCCTGCTTGCGCGCTATTTTTTTGCGGGGCTGATGGTGCTGATCGTGTATCGCGGCTGGCGCATCACCGTCAGAGACAACCGGCGCGCCAAGGTGCTGCGCGATTGGTCGCCGGAAACCGGATGCGTGGGCCAGCTCGTAATCGGCGCGGGCAAGAAGGCGCGGCAGACGCTGCTGCCCATCCCGCGCGAGGGCGTGCTGGGCTCGTCCCGGCGGGCGGACATCGTGATCCGGGATAAGGGTGTGCTGCCCGAGCACGCGCATGTGGAGTCTCGCGAGGGCGGGCTGCTGATCCGGCCGCTGGGCCGGGCGCAGATGGCGCTGGGCAAGGGCGATTTGACAGGCGGGCAGTTGTTTGCCCAGGACGGCGATGTGCTGACCCTCGGCGACATCAAGGCGCTGGTGGTGCTGTTCGAGCCGGGGGAAAAGCCACTGGCGCCGCCGGAGAAGCCCGGTGCGGAGCCGCCTGAAAGGCAGCCGGACGCGCGCGCGGAAGGCCAGCAGTCCGCAGCGCCCGTGGCCCGGACCGCCGGACGGAACGCCAAGGCAACCCGCACCGGCCCGCAGGCACCGAAAACGCCGCCTTCTCTCAAGGCCCGCACGGCGCTGCGCAAGGCCAAGAACATCGCCCAGGACCCGCCGCTGCAAGGCGCGCCCAACAAGGCGGCCCTGAAAAAGCCCGCCCACGGCTCCATCCGCATCACCAAGCCCGTGCCGCGATCGCGCGACGAAATCGACTTCTTTGACGAGGACGCAATATGGCGAGAACCAAGAAAAAAATCCAAGCGGCGCAACTGAAACACCACCTGATGCGCTCCAATACCTCGCTGCTGCTGACCAGCGTCATGCTGTTTCAGTTCGTGGCGATGCTGTTGCTGAGCCTGAAAAAGAGTCCGTTTGACACGCAAGCGCTGCTGATGGCCATCGCGCTGCCCAGCTTGACCTACATCGTCTCCATGGGCGCCAGCAGGCTCTGGCCGGTGGACCGGGCGCTGCTGATCATGACGCTGTTTTTGTGCAGCGTCTCGCTGGTTACACTGCAGGACATCTCGCGCTCGCCCATCACGCCGCGCAATCAGGCGGTGTACATGTGCGGCGGGCTGGTCGCGATGGCCATGGGCATTGAGTTTGTGCGGCGCGTACGCAACTGGGAAAAGTGGGTGCTGCCGCTGGCTGCCGCGTCGCTGCTTTTTTTGCTGACGCCCATGATGCCCGTGATCGGCGGCTGGAACAACGGCGCGCGCAACTGGATCAACCTGCCCGGCGGTCAGTCGGTCCAGCCTTCTGAGTTTGTCAAGCTGGCGCTGATCGTGATCATCGCCGCTGGGCTTTCCTCCAAGCCCCGGTTCAAGCAGTGTCTGCCTTATCTGGCGCTGGCGGGCGTGATGTGCGGCATCTTGCTGATGGAGCGCGACCTGGGCGCGCTGCTGCTGTATTTTCTGACCACCGTTTGCATGTACTATGCGGCCACCGGCAACTGGACGGTGACGCTTGGCGGGCTCGGCATCGGCGCTGCCTGCGCGGCTGCTGCCTACAAACTGTTTCCCTATGTGGCCAAGCGCGTGGAGATGTTCATCAATCCCTGGTCGGACCCGCAGGACAGCGGATACCAGATCGTGCAGGCGCTGATCGCCATCGGCTCCGGTGGCGCGTTCGGCATGGGGCTGGGCCTGGGCTATCCGCGCAACATCCCGCTGTACCACAGCGATTTTGTGTTCGCCGCGCTGTGCGAGGAGTTTGGGCTGGTTTTTGCGATCGGGCTGTTGTGCGTTTATGTGCTGATCATCATGCGCGGCGTCTCAGTCGCCATGAACGCGCGCACCAGTTTCCATGGCCTCGTGGCGTTTGGCTATGTGGTGCTACTGGGGTTTCAAACCTTCATCATCGTGGGCGGCAACATCAAGCTGCTGCCGCTGACGGGCGTCACGCTCCCGTTTGTGAGCGCGGGCGGCAGCTCGGTCGTCGCGATGATGGGCGGCATGGGGCTGCTGTTGGGGGTCAGTTCGCTCAACGCCCATGACGAGGTGGAGGACCTGAAAAGGCTCCAGTGGCGCGAGGGGGTGGACGGCATATGAAGTCCATGCGGGGCGCCATGCGGCTCGTGTCCGTGCTGCTGATCCTGGCTTTTCTGGGCACGGCGGGCTTCCTCACGTTCACCGTCTACTCCCAGGGCAGCCGATGGACCACGACCCGGTTCAACACCCGGCTCAACACCGCCAAACAGCGCGTGGCCATGGGCAACATCACCGACCGCGATGGCCGGTTGCTGGCCACCACGGACGACGACGGCCAGCGTCGATATGCGGAAAGCAAGACACTGCGCCGCGCGCTTTCGCAGACGGTGGGCGATCAGATGTCCATGTCCGGCAGCGGGGTGGAGACGTTTCACGCGGGCACATTGCTGGGCATCTCAGGCTCGATCATTGACCGCACCTGGCAGTTCGTCACCGGCACAGGCGCGCGCGGCGACGACGTCCGGCTGACGGTCTCAGCCGAGCTGACCCAGGCCATCGCGGAACAGTTCCCAGCAAAAAAGCACGGCGCGGCCTGCGTCATCAACTACAAGACCGGCGAGATTCTGGCGATGGTGAGCTTTCCGAACTATGATCCCCAGGTGCTCGCCAACCGAAAGGCCGATTTGGACGGCGAAGGCAGCGCGTATCTGAACCGCTGCCTGCAGGGTCAGTACACACCGGGCTCGGTGTTCAAGATCGTGACCCTCGCAGCCGCGCTGGAGGCCATCCCGGGCGCCGCAAACCGGCAATATGTGGACAGCGGCCCGAAAATGTTCGGCGACAGCAGGGTCACCTGCTTTGGCGGCGCTGTGCATGGCGAGATGAACCTGCAAAATGCGTTCGCCCAGAGCTGCAATGTGGTGTTCGCAGGGCTTGCGTATGAGATGGGCGGCCCCATGCTGGTGAAAAAGGCAGAGCAGATGGCGTTCAACGTCAACTTCCATTTCAAGGACGTGCTGATGTACCAATCCAAGATCCCGAAGGACCTGACGGAAGTGGGCGATGTGGCCTGGACCGGCGTGGGGCAGGGCAAGCTGCTGGTGACGCCGATGCATATGGCGCTGATCGCCGGAGCCGTGGCCAACGGCGGCGTCATGCGCGAGCCGCAGCTGATCAAACAGGTGACCGGCGTGGGCAACATCCCGCGGCTGCGCACCGTCAGCAACACCTATGGCCGGATCATGTCCCAGGAGACCGCTGCCGTGGTGGGCCAATATATGAAGAAGGCAGTGACGTCCGGCACCGCGTCTGCAAGCGCCATCAAGGGATACACCGTGTGCGGCAAGACCGGCACCGCGGAGGTGTCCAACGACAAGAAAGTGCAGACCGACGCCTGGGATGTGGGTTATGTGACGGACCCCGGCGCGCCGTACGCGATTGCGGTCGTGATCGAAGGCGGCGGCACGGGCGGCGGCGCGGCCGCACCGCTGGCACAAAAGGCGCTGAAAAAGGCGATTGATCTTCTATAAAGCGCAATCCGCTCGCTGACCTGAGTGAGCGGCTTTTTTGCGGTGGCGGTGCTGCCGGCATCTGCGATCACGGCCGCCCGGCTCACGAGACTGGGTGGCCATTTGCGTTGGTTGCTGCTCATTCGACATCACCCAACTGCCCCGACTGGCTGCATGGCGCGGTTGCGTCGCGTTGAAAGGTATGCTATGATGACGAAAACACGCAAAAGGTGGTCGCCTCAGGATGGAGCGCATCAACAACAGCATCTTCAAGCGGCTCGTGATCACATTTCTGGTGATCATGCTTCCGATCTATGCGCTGGGCATCTACATCTACCAATGGGGACTGCACACGGTGGAGGCCGAAATTCAAAGCTCCGCAGTGGCGCAGGTCTCGTTCTATTTGGAGGGCCTGGAAAAAGAGATTGAGCGCATGAAGATCCTGCAGTATGACTGCCTCAACGACGAATACCTGAACAAGCTGGCGATCCGCTGGGAGGTCATGGACAACTATGGCATTGTGGAGAGCATGCGCCAATTGCAGCTGCGGCTGATCACCATTCAAAACAGCAGCGCCTACATCAAGAGCGTCAGCGCGCACATCCGCCCGCTGGGCAAGACCATTTCATCCAGATCCGGCGTGGATGCGCTGGACGAGGACAAGTTTCTCAATATCCGCGTACCGTCCGGCGTTCGCGGCGCGCAGATCGTGGAATACGACGGCGGCCACTATCTGACCACGCTGCAACAGGACAACTTCAGCAGCCGCAATCCGATCTACATGATTGAAATCGAGCTGAACCAAGCCGCGTTTCGGCAGGCGCTGTTGCAGTTTAACACGTATGAGGGCAGTGGCTGCATGCTGCTGAACCTGAACAGCCAGAGCCTGTTCGCCAGCCAGCCTGTGGCATCGGAAGCGCCAAATGAGTCTGAACTGCTGGCGATCGCGCAGAGCGACGCGGGTATGCAACCTGTGACATTTGCTGAGCGCGCTTACTACATACCGCACGCGAAATCGGACTATTTGGGCATGGCGATGCTCAGATACATCCCGTCCGCGCAGATCAGGAGCCCGCTGCAAAACTTTTATGTCTGGGTGTGGGTGTTCTCGCTCACGGCACTCGTCATCATTTTGGTGTTTGCGCTGTCGAGCTATCGGTTCATGCACAGGCCCATGGCGGCGCTGGTGGATTCGTTCCGCAAGGTGGAGCAGGGCGACCTGAACGTGAGCATCGACCACGGCGCAAGCAACGAATTTGGCTATCTGTATCAGCGGTTCAACGACATGGTGAGGAACCTCAGGGCATCGATCGACCAGGTCTACAAGCAAAAGCTGCTCACCCAGCGCGCAGAACTCAAGCAGCTGCAATCGCAGATCAATCCGCATTTTCTGTACAACAGCCTGTTCATGATCAACACCATGGCCAAGGTGGGCGACGAAAACCTGGGGCCGTTCACAAGGCTGCTGGGCGAATACTTTCGATTCATCACCAGGAACGCGTCCGACTTTGTTCCGCTCGAAGAGGAAGTGGGCCACGCGCGCGCCTATGCCGAGATCCAGCAAATGCGGTTCCCCAGGCGGCTGAAGGTGGAATTTGAGGACTGCCCCGAGGCGTTCTTGGCGCTGATGGTGCCGCGCCTGATTCTGCAGCCTGTGATCGAAAACGCGTTTGAGCATGGCGTGGAGAAGAAAACCAGCGGCGGGCTGGTGAGCGTCCGGTTTGCGCACCAAAAAGGCGAACTGGACATTGTGGTGCGGGACAACGGCGGCGAGCTGACGGCGGCGGCGCTGGAGTCACTGCAGCGCGCGCTGGCGGACGACACGGATGGGCTGGAGATCACGGGGCTGATCAACATCAACCGGCGGCTCAAGTTGCTGTATGGCGCGCAGGGCGGCCTGAGTGTGGAGCGAAACGCGCAGGGCGGGCTGACGGCCACCATCCGAATCGGGCTGGAAGGAGGCGTAGCGGATGTACCGAATGCTGATCGTTGACGACGAGGAGATCATCGTCAATGGCTTGTATGAGATTTTTGGCGGGATGCGCGAGTTGGATCTGGACGTGTACAAGGCGTATTCGGGTGAGGAGGCCATCGAATGGCTGGAGCGCACCCGCATCGACATCGTGCTCACCGACATCCACATGCCGGGGATCGACGGCATGAAGCTGTTATCGGAAATCCACAGGAACTGGCCGCGCTGCAGGGTCATCTTTCTGACCGGACACAGCGAGTTTGCGTATGTGTACCGCGCGATCCAGCGCCCAGGCGTGAGTTACATCCTAAAGAGCGAGGACCACGAAAAGGTGGTCGAGGCGGTTCGGGACGCGATTCGGGCATTGCAGCGCGAGGTCAAGACCGGCGACCTGATCCAGCAGGCCAAGCAGCAAATGGACATGGCGCGCGCGCTGTTCCAGAGCGACTATCTGTTGCGCCTGTTGCGCGGAAGCGGCGCATCCGCCGTGGACCCCGCCGAGTTTGAGCAGTTGTCCATTCCCATGCAGCCGATGGAGCCGGCGCTGCTGCTCATCGGCCAGGCGGACGACGTCGATCCACAGCTGAGCTATTCCGCCCGGATGCGGCTGTTGCACTCGGTCCGGCTGTTGGCGGCGCAGTATTTGGGCCAGTTGCGAAACCTGGCGGTGATGGACGAGCGCGACCGGTTTTGTTGGTTCATACAGCCTGCGCAAATGGATGCGGACGGATACCGGCGCGCCTGCTCGTTTCTCAAGGGCTCGCTGGAGGCGATGCAGGTCGCCTGCCGAGATTCGCTGAACGCGTCGATCAGCTTTGCGCTCAGCGGCGAGCCGGTGGCGTGGGAAAGTGCGTCCGCCAAGTATTACGAGTTGGCGGAACTCTTGGGCTACCGCGTGCGCGGCCTGGATACGCTGGTGATCGACACCGAAGCGCAAGTAAACCTCCTGCGTCCGGACACAGAGCCGGAGCTCGCCGAGGCCGAAGCGGACGCGCAGCCGCTGGAAGCGATGCTGAGGCACCGAAGCTTGGATCAGCTGGAACTGTATTTAGAGCAGAGTGACAAGCGCAGCTTTTTCGAGGCGCTTCTGCCCGTCACGGACACACTGCGCCAAGTCCGCAGCAAGCACAGCAATCTGGCCATCGAGGCCTATTGCCGCGTGTCACTGGGGCTTTTGTCCTACATCAACCGCTGGAAGCTCGCAGAACAGCTTGCGTTCCACATCGGGCAGCACAAGCTGATGCGCATCGACGCTTTTGATGCCTGGGGCGAGGCGGCCGACTACCTGCTGGAACTGGCCTCGATCCTGTTTGAACTCGGCGAAGAGGGCAGCCTCAGGCGCGCGGACAATGCAGTGGAGCAGATCCAGCGATACATCGAGCAGCACTTGGACGAGGATCTATCGCTGGTGCGGCTCGCGGAGCGGGCGCGGCTGAACCCCTCTTATCTATCCAGGCTGTACAAGCAGGTGGCGGGCGCGAATCTGTCGGACTTCATCGACGCGGCGCGCATGAAGCGGGCAAAACAGCTGCTCAAAGGCTCAGACATGAAGATCCACGAGGTAGCGCGCCAGGCGGGCTATGAGACTGCGGCCAGCTTCACGCGGTTTTTCCGCAAGCAGGCCGGCATCTCCCCGCAGGAATACCGCGAGGGTAAACAGATGCAAAGCAAGTAAACAAATGACAAGCGCATTTGTGGTGATTCGGTAAACGGAGGAAAACGGTGTAAAAAACGGTGCATGGATAAAGCGATGCGGACCATCTATAATGAGATTACCGATTATCAGATTAGGAGGAATCTCAATGAATCCACGTAGAGTCATTTCGCTGCTACTGGCCCTGTTGCTGCTGGCCGCCACCCCGGCTGCGCTGGCCGAAGCCAAGGAACCGCTGGGCAAGTACGATCCGCCCATCGACATCACATTCGTGCGCTGCATCGACAACGACCTGGCCACCAACATTTTGCCACGGACGCCCGACGAGACCATCGAGAAGAACCGCTGGCTGGACCTGTATGCCAATGAACTGGGCATCAACATCAGCTACAACTGGACCGTGAACGGCGGCTATTTTGAGGATGCCTACAAGCAGAAGATCAACGTCACGCTCGCGTCCGGCGACCTGCCCGACGTGGTGACCGTGGACGCAGCCCAGCTCAAGCAGCTCGCTGACGCGGGCATGATCGAGGACATGACGCCCTATTGGGAGTCGTACGCCGCTGATTTCACCAAAAAGATCTACACCGAAGAAGGCCCGGGCGTGCTGAACTCCGCGATGTTCGACGGCAAGCTAATGGCCATCCCCAATGCCGACGCGTCCATCGAGAGCTGCCAGTTCCTGTGGATCCGCAAGGATTGGCTGGACAAGCTGGGGCTGGAGCCGCCCAAGACCATGGCGGACCTGCTCATGATCTCCGAGGCGTTCACCACCAAGGACCCCGACGGCAACGGCCAGAATGACACCTATGGCATGGCCATCATGAAGGATCTGTACGGTGGCGCGATGGGCCAAGAGGGCTTCTTCGCGGGCTACCATGCGCACCCGAACTTCTGGAAGGAAAAGGACGGCAAGCTGGTCTATGGCAGCGTGCAGCCCGAGATGAAGGCCGCGCTGGCGTCGCTGGCCGAGTTGTACAAGGCCGGACAGCTGGACCAGGACTTTGGCGTCAAGGACGGCGGCAAGGTTGCTGAGACCATCGCATCCGGCAAGATCGGCATCGATTTCGGCGAGCAGTGGAACCCCATGTACCCGCTGATCTCGAACTACTACAACGACCCGAACGCGGACTGGACCGGCTACGCGCTGGTGTCCGCGGACGACAAGCCGGTGGAGGTGCCGCTGCGCTTCCGCACCAGGCTGTACTTCGCGGTGCGCAAGGGCTTTGAGCATCCCGAAGCGGTGGTGAAGCTGGTCAACATGCACCTGGAGAAGAACTGGGGCGAGACCAACAACTTCGGCTACTACTACATGCCCCAAGAGAACGGCAACGTGGGCGTTTGGAAGTTCTCGCCGGTGACTCCGGTCCCGCCGTACAAGAACTACAACGCGTTCCAGGCGATCCACGCGGCGCGCGATGCGGGCGACGTGTCCACGCTGACCGGCGAGCCGATGGTCATCGAAGGCAACCTCGAGGCGTTCGCGGGCGGCGACACCACGCAGTGGGGCTGGGAGAAGATCTACGGCGACAGCGGCGTGTACAACGTGCTGCGCGAGTACATCGCAAACGACCAGCTGATGGTCGAGTCCTTCGTCGGCGCGCCAACGCCCACCATGGTGGAGCGCCGCGCCACGCTGGAGAAGATGGAGAAGGAAGAGTTCGTGAAGATCATCATGGGCGCTTCGCCCATCGACGCGTTCGACAAGTTCGTGGAGGACTGGAACAAGCTGGGCGGCGAGCAGATCACCCAGGAAGTCAACGCGTGGTACGACACCGTCAAATAGGGCCTGATCGGCAAGGGGGAGGGGCCTTCGCGCCCCTTCCCTTTCTTACATTCAATGACACAGCGAGGAGGCGCCGCTATGCGCACAAACGGTCTCAGGCGTGAGCTTCCGCTGCATTTGATGATCCTGCCGGGGTTTGCGCTGCTGCTGATCTTCAGCTATCTGCCGATGGCCGGGATCATGATCGCGTTTCAGAAGTTCATACCGGCCAAGGGGTTGTTTGGCGATCAGAAATGGATCGGTCTGGACAACTTCCGCTATGTGATGCAGATGCCGAACTTCTGGGGCGTCATCCGAAACACGGTCACCATTTCGCTGATGAAGATCGTGTTCGGGCTGTTCGTGCCCATCGTGGTGGCGATCCTGCTCAATGAGATGCGCCAGGCGCGGCTCAAGCGCGGCATTCAGACCATCATCTATCTGCCGCACTTCCTGTCCTGGGTGGTGCTGGGCGGCATCTTTATTGACATTCTTTCGCCGGGCGACGGGTTGGTGAACAACCTGATCAAGGCGTTCGGCGGCCAGCCCATCTTCTTTCTGGGCGACAACAAATGGTTCCCGTTCACGATGGTGTTCACCGAGACCTGGAAGGAATTCGGTTATGGCACGATCGTGTATCTGGCGGCCATCACCGGCATCGACCCCAGCCTGTACGAGGCCGTGCAGATCGACGGCGCGGGCCGCTGGAAGCAGACCGTTCATGTGACGCTGCCCGGCATGCGCATGGTGATCGTGCTGCTGATGGTGCTGAGCCTGGGCAATCTGCTCAACGCGGGCTTCGATCAGGTTTTCAACATGTACAGTCCGCCGGTCTATGAGAGCGGCGACATCGTGGACACGTTCGTGTACCGGCTGGGCCTGCTGGACGCGCAGTTCGGACCGGCCACAGCGGTGGGGCTGTTCAAATCCGTCATCTCGCTGCTGTTCATCTCGGTTTCGTATTTCTTCGCCTACAAGTTTGCCGATTACCGGATCTTTTAAGGGGGTGGGTCAGATGCAAAAGAGCATGAAACGGATCGACGCGTTCACGGTGATCAACACCGTCATTCTGGCTTCGCTGGCGCTGATCTGCCTGGTCCCGATGATCCACATCCTGGCGGTGTCGCTCAGTTCCAGCGCGGCGGCCGCCACGGGCAAGGTCACGCTGTGGCCCCTGGATTTTTCGACAAATTCATACGCGTATGTGGCGCGCCGCGCGGCGTTTTGGCGCAGCATGCTGGTGTCCGTGGAGCGCATCGCGCTGGGCGGCTCGCTGAACTTGATCCTGGTGATTCTGATCGCCTATCCGCTGAGCAAGGAGAGGGCCGAGTTCCGCTCGCGCTCGTTCTACGCCTGGGCGTTCTTCATTACAATGCTGTTTGGCGGCGGCCTGATCCCATGGTACATGGTGATCAAGCAGCTGAAGCTGCTGGACACCATCTGGGCGCTGGTGTTGCCCGGCGCGGTGCCGGTGTTCAGCGTGATCTTGATGCTCAACTTCTTCCGCGAGGTGCCCAAGGAGCTGGCCGAGGCCGCTTACATCGATGGCGCGGGCCATTGGACCACGCTGTTTCGGGTGTACGTGCCGCTGTCGACGCCCGCACTGGCGACGGTGCTGTTGTTTGCGCTGGTGGGCCATTGGAACCATTGGTTCGACGGACTGATCCTGATGAACAAGCCCGATAATTACCCGCTGCAGAGCTACATCCAGACGATCGTGGTGCAGCGCAGCTACAGCCAGCTTTCGCGCGAGGAGATCCAGCAACTGGTCACCATTTCCGACAAGACGCTGCGCTCCGCGCAGATCTTCCTGGGTTCGCTGCCGATCGTGCTGGTGTACCCGTTCCTGCAGAAGTATTTTGTCAAGGGCATTGTGCTGGGCGGCGTGAAGGGTTAAAATGAAGGGGTGAAACAAGGTGATGGTATCTGGCAAGAGCATCTTGATTACCGGCGGGGCGGGCGGACTGGGATCGGCCATGGCGCGCTTGCTGACGAAAAATGGCGCGTCGGTGCTGATCCTGGATCTGGACACCGAAAAGGGCGAGGCGCTGGCGTCGGAGATCGGCGCGCGCTTCTTTGCCATGGACGTGACCCGCGAGGCGGACTGGCAAGGCGCGATGCGGTTTGCGCTGGAGGCAACCGGCCGCGTGGACGTGCTGATCAACAACGCGGGCATCAACATCCGAAAGCCCATCGAGGAAATGAGCTTTCCCGAATGGCAGCAGATGATGGATGTCAACACCGGCAGCGTGTTTTTGGGCATCAAGCACGCCATCCCCATCATGCGCCAGCAGGGCGGCGGGGCGATCATCAACACCTCGTCGGTGTGCGGGCTGATCGGGCACCGCTACACGCCCGAGGCGTACACCGCCACAAAGGGCGCGGTGACGCTGTTGACCAAGTCGGTGGCCGCGCGCTACGCCAAGGACGGCATCCGCTGCAACTCCATCCACCCGAGCACGGTGCAGACGCCGCTGGTGGAGGCGATGTTCAAGGACCCGCAGCGCAAGGCCGAGCGCATCGGCGAAGTGCCGCTGGGGCGGCTTGCCAGCGAACTGGACGTGGCCAACGCGGTGCTGTTTCTGGCCAGCGACGAGGCTTCGTTCCTCAACGGCGTGGCGCTGCCCATCGACGGCGGCGTGACTTGTTATTGACGAGGGGAGTGATTGCGATGGATGAGAAGCAGCGGGCGCAGGCGCTGCGGCGCGCGGCGGTCAATGTGCGCGCGAACCTGTTGGAGATGATCCCGCCGGGCAAGGTGGGCCACCTGGGCGGCAGTTGTTCCATCGCGGACATCGCGGCTGCGCTGTATTTTGATCACATGCGCGCGTTTGACGACCCCCAAAACCCGGCGCGCGACCGGCTCGTGTTCTCCAAGGGCCACGCAGTGCTGGCGCAGTACGCGTGCCTGGTGGAGCTTGGGTTTGTGGACCGCGCACAGCTGGCGCTGGTCAAGACGCTGGGCGGTACGCTGCAGGGCCATCCGGACATGGAGTTCACGCCCGGCATCGAGGCGGTCACAGGCTCGCTGGGCCAAGGGCTGTCGGTTTCGCTGGGCATGGCGCTGGGTCTCAGGCTCTCCGGCGGCGATCAGCGCGTATTCTGTGTGCTGGGCGATGGGGAACTGGCCGAGGGCCAGGTGTGGGAGGCCGCCATGGCGGCTGCCGCGTTCAAGGCGGACAACCTGTGCGCGATCGTGGATTGCAATGGCGTTCAGGCCACGGACGCGACCGAGAAGGTGTTCCCGATCCCGAACCTGCGCGCAAAATGGGCCGCGTTCGGCTGGCAGGTGACCGAGATAGACGGCCACGATTTTGAGCAGATTCTGAGCGCGCTCGAACGCGCGGATCAGCATCGCGGCCAGCCCAGCGCGATCATCGCGCACACAGTGAAGGGCAAGGGCTTTGACTTTGCTGAAGGGCTTGCGAAATACCACAACGCCGCGCTCAGCGACGAGGAATACGCGCTGGCGCTTTCGGCCATCGCAAGGATGAGGGGGGAGCTTGCATGATGCGAAATCAGCGAACTGCGTATGGCGAGGCGCTGGTCAAGCTGGGTGCGGCCGACCGGCGCGCCGTGGCTTTGGAGGCGGACCTTGGCAAGTCCACCATGTCCATCCTGTTTGAACAGGCGTTTCCGGACCGCTATTTTCAGATGGGCATTGCCGAGGCCAACATGGTGTCCGCAGCCGCGGGGCTTGCGCTCACCGGCTACATTCCGTTCGTGCATTCGTTTGCGGTGTTCGCGTCCGGGCGCGCGTATGACCAGATCCGCTCCTCGGTGTGCATTCCGCGCCTGAACGTGCGCATCTGCGGCTCGTCCGCCGGTCTGTCCGACTTTGGCGATGGCAAGACGCACCAGTCTGTGGACGACATCGCCATCATGCGCGTGCTGCCCAACATGACGGTGCTCTCGCCGTGCGACGCCGTGGAGACGGAGCAGATGGTGGCGGCGCTGGGCGAGGTCAGCGGCCCGGTGTATCTGCGCCTCAACCGCAACGATCTGCCCGTGCTGCAGGGATGTGCGCCCTTTCAGATCGGCAAGCCGAGGCTGATGCGCGAGGGCGGCGACATCGCCGTGTATGCAACGGGGATCATGGTTTCCATCGCGCTGGAGGCCGCCGAGGCGCTGGCGAAAGAAGGCTTGAGTGTGCGCGTGATCAACATTCACACCATCAAGCCGCTGGACGCGAATGCGGTGCGCGCCCACGCAAAAGGCGTGCGCGCGGTGCTGACCTGTGAGGAGCACTCGGTCATCGGCGGGCTGGGTTCGGCGGTGCTGGAAGCGCTGTCTATGGAACGCGTACCGGTTCAATTGATGGGCATTCAGGATTGCTTTGGCACGTCGGCCTCGAACTATCAGGAACTGATGGCGAAGTATGGCCTGACCGCCGAGGCCGTGGCGGACCGGATTCGGATCATGCTGAAATGAGGGGTGATTTGCTTGAAGATCGGATTCATTGGACTGGGCATCATGGGCAAGCCAATGGCCAAGAACCTGCTCAAAGCAGGACACGAGCTGGTTGTGTATGACATCAACGGGCAGGCGGTCAAAGCGCTTGCCGGCATGGGCGCGCAACCTGCGGAAAACGCGCGGATGGTGGCCGGGCAAGTCGATCAGGCGATCACGATGCTGCCCAATTCGCCGCAGGTGCGCGAAGTGGTCATGGGCGAAAACGGGCTGATCAAGGGCGTCCGCCCGGGCGCGACGCTGATCGACATGAGCTCCATCGCGCCGCTGGTCAGCCGCGAAATCAGCGCGGCGCTGGCGGAGAAGGGCGCGTTCATGTTGGATGCGCCGGTGTCCGGCGGCGAACCCAAGGCCATTGAGGGCACGCTGGCCATCATGGTGGGCGGCCCGAACGATGTGTTCGAGCGCTACCGCGATGTGCTTTCTTGCATGGGCGCGTCCGTCACGCGCGTGGGCGACATCGGCAGCGGCAACATGGCCAAGCTGGCCAACCAGATCATGGTGGCCGCCAACATCGCGGGCATGGCCGAGGCGCTGGCGCTCGCGGCGAAGTCGGGCGTTGATCCAAGCACGGTGTATCAGGCCGTGCGCGCAGGGCTGGCCGGATCGACGGTGCTGGACGCCAAGGCCCCGCTGGCGCTGGCGGGCAACTTCAAGCCGGGGTTCCGCATCGACCTGCACATTAAGGATCTAAGCAATGTGCTGGACACCGCGGCCTCCGTTGGCGCGCCCGTGCCGCTGTCCGAAGAGATCTTCGCCATGATGCGCGAGCTTTCCCGAGACGGCCATGGCGCGGACGACCACGGCGGGCTGATTCAGTATTACGAAAAACACGCGGGCACGACCGTCCGGTCGCGCCCAGAATGGCAGGAGTGAGCCCATGAGCACAATCACCATCGACACGCGGCGAACCATCGGAACCATCAACCGCAACATTTATGGGCATTTTTCCGAGCACCTGGGCCGCTGCATATATCAGGGACTTTTCGTGGGCAAGGACAGCCCGATTCCGAACGTCAACGGAATGCGAACGGACGTGGTGCGGGCGCTGCAAAACATCAAGGCGCCCGTGTTGCGCTGGCCGGGCGGCTGCTTCGCGGACGAGTACCACTGGCGCGACGGCATCGGCCCGCAGGACCAGCGCAAGCGAATGGTCAACACCCATTGGGGCTACGTGGTCGAGGACAATTCCTTCGGCACGCACGAATTTCTGGAGCTGTGCCGCCAGATCGGCTGTGAGCCGTATATCAACGGAAACGTAGGAAGCGGCACCGTTCAGGAGATGAGCGAGTGGGTCGAGTATATGACGTTTGAGGGCGAGTC
>JAVBTW010000231.1:0-3536 GCA_031555975.1 Eubacteriales bacterium | reverse complement strand
GCCTCCCCTCTCTACAGGTCGTTTGGCCGGTTGACTAGCGCGTTATTCACCGCGCTCAGCGCCATGATTAGCAAAAACAGCACGAACGCCGCTGCGGACGCGATGCCCATCTGGCTGCCGGTGAACGCGTTTCGGTAGATGTACAGCACCGTGGTCACCAGCGTGCCGCCGGGGTTGCCGCCCGTGCCGCCCACCATGTATACGTCCGAAAACCGGCGCATGGACGAGATCGTGTCCATGATGATCACAAACGCGAAGATGGGCCGGACGCAGGGGATCGTGATGTACCACCACTTTTTCAGCGCGTTCACGCCGTCCACGTCGGCGGCCTCGTACAGTTCGGCGGACACGGACTGCAGACCCGCCAGGAAGATGATGATGTAGTAGCCCACCATGCGCCACGCGCCCATGATGCACACCGTGAGCCTGCTGGTGAGGGTTGAGGAGAACCACTCCAGCGGCTTTATGCCGAACGCCGCCAGCAGCGAGTTGATCACGCCCGCCTTTGTGGGATAGAACAGGAACGTGAACAGGATCGACGTGGCGATCACCGACACCACGTTGGGCAGGAAAAAGACGCTTTTGAACAGGTTCCGGCTCCGGCCCGCGTTGTTAATCAGAGACGCCAGCAGGAACGACAGCCCGATATTGAGCACCAGCGACAGCGCCATCATGTAGACGGTGTTGCCAATACTGCTCCAGAACAGGGAATCCTTGAGGATCCACCTGTAGTTGTCGATGCCAATAAAGGTTCCCTTCACGCCATTGGTGTTCTGCAGGCTCATCAAAAACGAGACGACAATCGGATACAGATGAAAGATGAGCAGCCCAAGGATGAGCGGCGTGACAAACAGAAAGCCGGTGAGGTCCCTCCGGGTGAAGGCCCTCGCCTTTTTCAATTTTGCGCGGGACGCGACAGTGTTCAATAGAGGCACCCTCTTTCCTCTCCATTCACGGAACGGGCAAGCCTGAAACCCAGGGGCACCAGGCTTGCCCACCCGCAGGCGGTTCCGTTTACTTCTTCTGCGCCGCGGACCAGGCCTCGGCCTTGGCTTGCAGCTCGTCCAGCATAGCCTGGATGCCGATGGTCTTGCCCTCCAGCACGTCGGAGCAATACTTGTTCACCAGCGGCACGATCTCGGTGGTGTAGAAGGGCACCGCCTCGTCCACCAGCGTGTAGTGCGCCGCGTCGGCGATCTTGAGCGCGTAGGGCGTGTAGATGTCGGCGAGATTGAGGAAGCTGGCGTCCTTCACGGCGGGGGTCCAGCGGAACTCCTCATAGTGGTACTGCTGGCGCTCCACGCTGGCCAGCGCCTTCATGACTTCCCAGGCGGCGTCCACGTCCAGCGGGTTGGCGGCCATGACGATCGGGTCCACCGCGACCCAGCCTTCGCCGTTCGGGCCCACGTTCATGGCGGGTTTGAAGCGCTTGATCATGGTGTCGTCGTTGGTCTGATAGTAGGTGGACATGACGCTGCCGCCGTTGTGGTCCAGGTAAATGGCGACGTTGTTTTCCTCCAACCCGAAGTATTCGCGGCCCGTGCCGGTCACAAAGCCCGGCGGTGTGCACTTGACGACCTCCGCGAAGTCTTCGAACAGCTTCACCATCTTCTCGTCGTTGAGCTGCCACTTGATGTTGGCCGGGTCATCGATGGAGCCTTCGCCGCCGGTGATGCCGCCCGCATAGGACCAGGCCACGAAGGTGAACACGTCCACGGGCATGGGCAGGTAGAACCACGCGCCGTAGTTCTGCTCGCCGGTCACCGGGTTCATGCCGGTCATCTTTTTGGCCTTCTCGATGATCTCCTGGGTGGTGGGATAGTCGGACAGCGGCTCCACGCCCCAGTCCTCAAACAGCTTGGTGTCATAGATGGTGTAGCGCTGGCCCATGACCGCAGGCAGCGCGTAGCGGTCGCCCTTGCCGGTGATCAGGTTGTAGGAGGTGTTCCACACGCCCTCGGGGAACAGCTCCAGAGGCTTGTACTCGGTGTCCTTTTCCAGCAGGTCGTCGATGTTGCGCAGCAGGCCCATGTCGTAGAACTGCGACACGTATGAGCCGGTGTACAGCACGTCCACATTGCCCGCCATCAGCTCCGCCTGCTGCTTCTGCTGGGCGGTGTCCCAAGGGATCATGTTGATCTGCACTTCAATGTCCGGATGGTTGGGGGTGAAGTTTTCGGCCCACCACGAGTTGAATCCCTTGAACGGGACCGCCGTGATTGGGTCCAGGCCGTCGTTCAGGTCCCAGCCGGCCAGCAGTACGCGGACGACCTTCTTTTCGCCGCCCTCCGCCAGGCCCAGCATGGGCGCCACCAGGAGCATCAGTGCCAAAGCGATTGCCAGTGCCCTTTTCATGTGTCTACCTCCCCATCATTATTGGTTCAAGGCCGCGCCTTGATGTCCCGCAAAGTCATGACCGCCCGTTCAGCCAGTTCACATACGGCGCGTAGTCCAGCTTCGGACGCGGGTCGATCCATTGGTACAGTTCGATGAATCCCGCATCAGCACGCTTGGCCTGGCGCATGTCCACTAGGCCCTCGATGATGTTTATCTGGCTGCGGTAACAGCGCAGCGCCTCCACGATCCGCGCCTCGACCTCCGCGCCCACCGTCAGTCCCGCGTTGGCCCGCAGCCCGTTTTCCCGGCCCTGCGTCAGCGCGTCCTCCGGGGAAAAGTCCGCCCAGACGGAGTACACGTGGGTGCTCCGAAGAGGCGCGGCCGGCCCGAAGTCCGCCAGCACCGGGTCCGCGGCCTGCACGCCGTCGAACAGCCCGCTGTCATACACCGCCGTGTGGTCCACGTGCTCCCGGTGGCCGTTGGCGACCAGCAGCCGCGTGACCTTCAGCCGCCGCAGCAGCCGGATCAGCTCCCCGAACAGCCCATTCTCCTTGCCCAGCCCGTCCCACGCCACCTGCCTGCGCAGCGAAAAGTCGGGCCTGTCCAGGCGGATCACCGCCTCGTCAGGGAGGCCCAGCGCCCGGTAGGCTTCCAGGGTCTCTTGCTTGCGCAACTGCACGATGGTCTCCCGCAACGCCGCGTCCGAATAGCCGGCGTCGCCCTGGCAGAAGATCACCACGGACACCGGCACGCCCAGCTCCAGCATCGCGTCGATCAGATAGCCCGCGCCCAGCAGCGCGTCGTCGTCGTGGGGACTCAGCACCGCCACCGACTCGCTGCAAAGGTCCCAGCCCGGGAAGGCGATCCCTGGGTCCGCGCCCAGCCTGCCGCTGGGGATGTCAAAGTATTTGCGCTGGCTCAACGGCCTTCACCCCTTCCTCGTTCAAAAGACCCGTCAGAAACGCATCGCTGGCGGCCCATCCTTGCCGGACGATCTGCGCGCGGATGGAGCCCGGATGCACGCCTTCGTTGATGCTGTCCACCGACTCCACCGCCATCCCCGCGCACAGCGCGCCCAGTTCCGCGGCGCTGCCCAGTGCCGTCTCGCCAAACGCGCCGTCGCTGCGCCCCTTTGTCAGCGGCAGCCCCATCGCAAGCCCGGCGATGGCGCCGCCCAGGAACGCGTCCCCCGCGCCGGT
>JAVBTW010000209.1:0-13096 GCA_031555975.1 Eubacteriales bacterium | reverse complement strand
TGCGCGAGGCGGATACGCAGCGGATTTTTCTTGGGCTCATGGAGCGCTGACCCGCGCGGCCATCACCGCCACAGCGGCAGGCGATTGCCGCGTGCGGTATCGCGGGCGCGATGTCACCTTGGCGATGAGGGCTGGCGAGCGAATCGAGCTGGACGGACAGCTGAATATCATCTGATGGAGCGGACAAAAGCTCAATGACAGGAGGAGCGACCATGTTCTCAGACAAGGATCGGCAGCGGCTCCGCGCGCTTGCGGGACAGCAGACCGAACTGGCCGCGAGTACAGAAAACGAGCGTCTTTATCGGCGCTGGCAGGCCCATGGCAACGGTGACCTGAATGCCGGCCCCATGGTGCGCATCGAATTGGATACCTTTGAGCCGGACGTCCTGCCGCAGCTGATGCGCTGTCAGGATGAGCAGGCCCGCGCCATTGAACGCCGGCTGCTGCGCGGCACCGTGAACCGTGAGCTGTTCGGCGACGACACATTGGTGCCAACCCATTACCAGGTGTGGGACCGGGTGTCTTTCACTGCGTTTGGGCTGCCGGCCCAGCGCCAGAAAACGGAAGGGCTGGGATACCATACCATCCCCTACTTCGATGAACTGGAGCAGGGCCTGCCGATGCTCAAACCCACGGTGTGTCGGGCGGACATGGAAGGCGCCGATCGCGAGGCCGCCGAGGCCGACGCGCTGTTCGGCGACCTGTTGCCCGTGCGCCGCGTCGGGTTTGTGCCGCCGATCAGCGCAACTGCCGCCGTGGTGGGGCTGATGGGCATGGAAAACATGTTCATCTCCATGATGGACGAACCCGAGCGCTTCGTCAAGATGATGGACATGCTGATCGACGGCTATATCGGCCATTTTGACCGGCTGTCCGAATCCGGCATACTGAGAAGCTGTGCCCGTGACGAGCCGCTCTATCAGGGCACATACTGTTTTACAGATGAGCTGCCGGACGGCAAGCGCGGCGCGCACACGAGAGATCTGTGGCTGTATATGGATTCACAAGAGTGCAGCAGCGTCTCCGCGGAGATGTATCGCGAGCTGGTGTTTCCCAGCTTTTCCCGGCTGATGGCCGCGTTTGGACTGGTCTCCTACGGCTGTTGCGAAGCGGTCCACGCGCTCTGGGACGATTGCTTGAGCAAGATCCCAAACCTGCGCAAAGTCAGCGTCTCGCCCTGGTGTGACGAGGAGATGATGGGCGAGCGGCTGCGGGGCGGCAAGGTTGCCTACCTGCGCAAGCCCACGCCGAACCTGATCGGCATCGGCGAGACACTGGATGAGGAGGCCGCCCACGCACACATCCGAAAAACGGCGATTGCCGCGCGCGGATGCAGGCTCGAAGTCATCCAGCGCGATGTCTACAGTATCAACAAGGACCCCGGCAAAGTGCGCCGCTTCGTTGACATCATCCGCGAAGAGTTAGGCAATTACTGGCATTGAGGAAATGGGCTGTCGCGCAAACGCGGCAGCCCACCCTCTTTCCGTCCGTGTTACATCTCGCATTCTCCGCCGATCACTTGCCAGATGACCCCGAATTTGTCGGTCACCATGCCGTACTGCTCCGCAAAGAATGTTTTGTCAAGCTCCATGTCAACCGTGCCGCCCTCGGACAGCTCTTGGAACAGCCGCTCCGCCTCAGCCCTGCTGTCGACGCCAATCGTCGGGCTCAGGTTGTTGCCGACAATGAAAGGCGAGCCCGCCGGATAGTCGCCAAACATCACATTGTTGCCGCCGATGGGCACGCAGGCATACATAATCCTGTCCTTGTCCGCTTCAGGCACTGCATGGCCCGCTTCCGGCGGGGTCTCTCCATACGTGATCAATCCCAAAACCTCTGAACGGAACACCTTCGCGTAGAATTCCACAGCCGCCCGGCAATTGCCATCAAAATTGATGGACAGGTCAAACTTCACGAAACTCATCCTTTCTTATATCCACACGCGTTTTAAAAGGCAATGGTCCTGGGTTCGCCGCCAAATGTGGAAAAAGTCGCCACCACATCTCGAAGGTACAGCACCTGACAGTTTCCATCGTGCTCGTTGTACATGCTGCGCAGCGAGGGATAACTGTCCAGCATGTGTTTGCGCGCCTCAAATCGGTCGTCTTCGATCGCGTTTGCCTGCACGCGCAGCCATGTGGTTCCATCAAACGCGCAGATCTCGACCTTTGGGTTCGCGAGCATCTGATGTGACACGGGCTTTCGCTTCCCCGTCTCGATATACAGCCTGCCCTCGAAGAGGTCTGTGGTGCCAAACGGCCGCACTCGCGGCTGGTCTCCCTCCACGGTCGCCAAATAGTATGTTTCGCATTTCTTCAGAAACTCATAGACCTCATGCACGTGAACCCCTCCTATTTTATGGTCATGCGAGCACATCATATCACATTTCCATGTTAGCAGGAAGCCTTTTCTGACACAAATTTTGATTTATCGCAGCGAACCGATGACCATCAGCCCCAGCTGCTCCATCACGTCCCGCGCAACCGAGTGATGCGGCAAAGGTGGATGAACGCCTCGTCCAGCAGCGCATTGCCGAGCATCGACAACACCGCCTCCCGCTGCCTCACAGCGCCGGTTGGATTGTTCGGAGTGCAAAGGATGCGTGTGCGCGGTTCCCGCCATCAACAGGAGACCACGCGCCCTCAGGCGACATCCCGCATCCTCGGCGCTCCGAATGACAAAACAAGGGCATCCCTCTCCCTACACCAGCGGCTGGATGCGCAGGCTGTGCAGCCGCTGGTATTTTCCGGGCGGCAGGCCCGTCTTTTCGGTGAACCGGCGGTAGAAGTATCCGAAGTTGTTGTAACCGCACTCTTCGCAGATGTCGCGGATGTTGTATTGGGAATGGCGCAACAGATTTTCCGCGTACTGGATGCGCAGTTGGTCCACGTACTGGGTCGGCGTCATACCAAGGCGCGCCCGGCAGGTGCGGCTTAGATGGGACGGGCTGCAGAACGCAAGCTCCTGCATCCGCGTCACGCCAACCTGGAAGTGTTCCTGTTTCTGCATCTGCTGCAGCAGCGAATCAAACCAGTCCATCGGCTGGGCCAAATCGCAGCAATAGGGCAGCAACAGCGTAAATGTGTTCCGGATGATGGTGGTGCGTTCCTGCTTCTGCATCTTACCGATGAGCCGGTCGTGGCTCCACAGCAGGAAATCCACAACGGGCGGTTCAACCCGGTTGTATACGATGCGCTTGGGCGCGGCCGCCGCCCGCAAAAAGCTCAGCCCCTGTTCGTAAGTGGAGGGCAGAAACGACAGGTTGAGCAGCATCAAGTCGCCTGTGGGATCACACAGCTGGTGGACCGAGTCCAAGGGCAGATAGACAAGGTCGCCTGCAGTCTGGCGGACCGCGTGGTCGCCCGCGCGGTGGGTCAGTTCGCCCTGAAGCACCAACTGGATCTCATGGCAGCCGTCGTGGATGTGCTCTTCCATCAGCAGTTCATGTTCGTGGAGGTAATAATAGACGCCCACATCCTTGTCGATGGCGTCCGCGGTGATCACCAGCATGATTCGCTCCTCCGATCGATCAACACAATGTAATTATCCGAGCAACCGCGTAGAATGTCCGGCAGTTGCCAGATTACGCAATTGTGCCGATCTGATTATATCGCATAAAAGTCGCGCCCGCAAGTGCCGCGAAGCTCCAGTATATTGATGCGTTGGTGTGCGAACACATCAATCACGTAGAAATGATATGCAAACCGTGTGCAAACGGTTTGGATCAACTCAGTGTATAATGAAATGGAGCAAGCCGCGAAAGCGGTGGTCATGAGAAAAGAGGGGGTATCAGTTCATGAAACGCATCTGGAAACCGTTGTTGATGTTGGTACTGGTCACATCTTTGTGCCTCACACCGTTGGCGGCCTTTGCGGGTACACTGACCGACGAGCCTGTGACGCTCACCATGTTCGTCCCCTACAATCCCTCTTGGCAGAAACTGGTGCCGGATCTGAACGGCACGCTGTTCTTCCAGGAGATGGAGCGGATCACCGGCGTGCACATTGAGTTTCAACACCCGCCGCTGGACCAAGAAAAGGAACAGTTCAACCTGATGATCAACTCCGGCGACCTGCCGGACATCATCATGCATGACGAGGGCCTGTACACCTATCCCGGCGGCGGCGACAAGGCCATCGAGGACGGCGCGTATCTGCGGCTCAACGAGCTGATCGAGCAGTTCGCCCCCAACTACAGTGCGCTCATCAACTCCACAGACGCGTTCCGCAGCGAGACCAAGACCGACGAAGGCAACATATGGGGCTTTGCGATGGTCGAAAGCGAGCGTCAGGGCGCGTGGACCGGCATGGTCGTGCGCCAAGACTGGCTCGATCAGATCGGCATGGAGAAACCCACGACCGTCGAGGGTTGGCACGACATGCTGGTGGCGTTCAAAGACCAGCTCGGCGCAGAGACACCGCTGCTGCTGCCCGGTGACGCGCTGCCGTGGGACGACGCGATGACCGCGGGGTTTGGCACCAGCAAGACGTTCATCAATCAGGACGGCACCGTGAAGTATGGCCCGCTGGAGCCGGGCTATCGCGATTATGTCACCACGCTGAACGCTTGGTACAATGAAGGCCTGATCGACAAGGACTTCTCCACCCGCACCGCGGACAGCACCGACACGCTGATCTACAACAACAAGGCAGGCGCTTGGCACGACGGATTCTACATGCTCAACCAGCGCAGCAAACTGGCCGACAGCGAAACCTTCCGCTTGGTGGGCATCCAGACCCCCGTGCTGAAGGAGGGCGACGTGGCCCACCAGCGCCAGTCAAACAACTATGTGCGCGGCTACAACACCGTCATCACCTACAAGTGCGAAAACCCCGAGCTGGCTGTGAAATACCTCGACTTCATCTACAGCCAGGAAGGCTACATGCTGAGCAACTACGGCGTTGAGGGCAAGACCTACAACCTGGTGGACGGCAAAGTGCAGCTCACCGACCTGATGCTCAAAAACCCGGACGACCTGAGTATCAACGAAGCCTTCCACCTGTACACGCTGCACCATGGCCCCATGAACAGAGACTGGCGTCGCGACGCGCCCGGCTACACCGACGATGAGAACGCCTGCGAGGGCATCTGGGGCGCCGCTGACGACGCGTGGGTGATGCCGCCCATCGCCCGCACCGCCGAGGAAGGCTCGCGCTATGCCACGATCATGTCCGACGTGGAAGCCTACGTCAAGGAAATGACCGTCAAGTTCGTCAATGGTATGGAGCCGCTGGAGAAGCTGGACGAGTTCCAGTCCCAGATCAAGGCCATGGGCATCGACGAGGCCGTCCAGATCCAGCAGACCGCATTGGACCGCTTCATCGCGAGATAATCGACACATGATCCAATGCGCCGGGATGCGCGGCCAGACCTGGCTGCGCGTCCCGGTTTTGCTACCGGTCAAAGGAGGACGATGCCCAATGGTACAAACACCTCGCATACCCGTGCCGCACAGGCGCTCCTGGAAGGATGAGCTCAGCCAAAACCGCTATCTGTATCTGATGGCCTTGCCGGTGATCGCTTTCTTTGTCATCTTCTGCTACCTGCCCATGTACGGCGTGTTCATCTCGTTCCTGCAGTATAGCCCCATGAAGGGGATACTGGGCAGCAAGTGGGTGGGATTTCAACACTTTCAGACCTTCTTTCAAAGCCACTACTTCTGGCGGCTGATCCGCAACACCTTCGTGATCAACTTCTATGATATCCTGATCGGGTTCCCGCTGCCGATTCTGTTCGCGTTGCTGCTGAATGAGGTGCGCGTATCCTGGTTCAAGCGCACAGTCCAGACCGTGACCTACATGCCCTACTTCATCTCGCTGGTGGTCGTCGTGGGCCTCCTAAAGGAACTGACGCTGCCCGAAGGGTTCATCAACGACGTGCTGAGCTGGTTTGGCATGGAGCGCGTGAATCTGATGGGTTATCCGCAGTACTTCCGCACACTGTATGTGGGCTCCAACATTTGGCAGGGGCTGGGCTTCAACAGCATACTGTACCTGTCCGCCATCGCGGCCATCGACCCATCGCTGTATGAGGCCGCCACCGTGGACGGTGCGAACCGCTGGAAACAAGCGCTGCACGTGACCTTGCCGGGCATTTCGGCCACGATCATCACGCTGTTTATCCTCAGGATGGGCAACATGATGGCCGTCGGACATGAAAAGATCATTCTGATGTACAACGACGTCACGCGGGAGACGGGCGACGTGATCTCATCGTTCGTGTATCGGCGCGGCCTGATCGAGAACGACTACGGGTTTGCGACGGCGGTCGGCCTGTTCAACTCCATTCTCAACTGCACGTTCCTGCTGCTGGGCAACAAGCTGTCAAAGGCTGTGACGCAGCAGGGGCTGTGGTAAGGAGGCATCAGAGATGAAAAGCAAGACATGGGGCTCCATCGCGTTCGACGCGGCCAATTATGTGTTTCTGGCGCTGCTCTCCATCATCTGCCTGCTGCCCGTGCTGCACACGCTGTTCTGTTCGTTTTCGGATCCGGTTCAGTTGGCGCGGCACACCGGCTTGATGATTTGGCCGCAGGGTTTCTCGTTTCGAGGATATGAGCTGGTCGCCCAGAACAAAAACATCATCCAAGGCTACATCAACACCCTCATCAACGTGGTGGCAGGCACTGCGCTGAGCATCCTGCTGACCGCGATGGGCGCGTTTGTGTGCTCCAGGCCCCAGTTCCGGATCAAGAACCTCATGATGGGCATGATCGTGTTCACCATGTATTTCAGCGGCGGGCTGATGCCGTTTTACCTGGTGGTCAAGTCCATCGGTCTGTACGACAACCGGCTGGCGATGATCGTGCCCACGGCCATATCCGCTTGGAATCTGATCCTGATGCGCACCGCGTTCGCGGAGGTGCCCGTTTCGCTGGAGGAGAGCGCCAAGATCGACGGGGCCAACGATGTGGTCGTGCTGTTCCGGATCTTTATTCCGGTGTCCAGCGCGGTCATCGCAGTGATGGTGCTGCTGTACGCGGTGGGCCAATGGAACAGTTGGTTCAACGCCATGATCTTCTTGCGCACACGCAGCCTGTATCCGCTGCAACTGATCCTCAAGGAGATCCTGGTCCAAAATGACACCAGCCGCATCATGACCATCGCCGATCAGAGCGACATGAGTCTATACAAGCCGCTGGTCAAATATTGCACCGTCATCGTCAGCATCGTACCCATCATTGTCATCTATCCATTTATTCAAAAGTACTTCGTCAAAGGTATGATGCTGGGCGCTGTCAAGGGATAACAAACATCGCGTTGAGGGGGAATGGTCGATATGAACTGGTCATTGAGCGGGAGTAACTGGAAACTGATGGGACATTGGCCTTATGCTCCGGTGCTCGGGAACAGCATGGAGACTGGAGTGCAACTGCGTGGGGTCACAGACTGGCTCCCCGCACAGGTGCCGGGCAGTGTGCAGGCGGATCTGCTGCGGGCGGGACTGATCGACGATCCTGAGTTCGCCAGCAACTCTCTGTTGTGCGAATGGGTGGAGCACCGCTGGTGGCAGTATCAGACCCAGTTCCGTCTGCCGGACGGTCAGCGCGCTGAGCGCATTCAGCTGGTGTTTGACGGCGTGGACTACGCGGCCCGATTCTATCTGAACGGCACATTGCTGGGCAGGCACGAGGGCATGTTCGCGCCTGCCGCGTTCGACATCACGGCGCTGGTGGACCGCGCGGGGGAAAACCGGCTGGACGTGCTGGTCGAATCCGCGCCCAAGGAGCACTCTCAACTCGGACACACCAGTGAGTCGTGCACACAGAAGGCGCGGTTCGGCTACAAGTGGGACTTCAGCACCCGGCTGGTCAATCTGGGGCTGTGGCAGGACGTGCACATCGATATGACCGGCCCGATGGTCCTGCGGGATGTGCAGGTCACCACGGGCCATGGCGATGGCCGGGGCACGGTTCGGGTACGCGCATATGCGGACGGGCTGTGCGGCCGTTCAGACGGCATGGCGTGTGCGGTGCTGCACGGCCATGGCGCGAATCTGGCGCTGGAATCGCCGATCGATCCCGCTTCGGGCCGGATCGACCTGACCTTCGATGTGAATCAGCCCGCGCTGTGGCATGCCAATGGCCAGGGCGGCCAGCCGCTGTACGAACTGACGCTCACCGCATCGGACGGCAACGGCCCCTCGGACATCTGGTCCGGCAAGGTCGGCATCCGCATGCTGCGGTTCGTGCAAAACGCGTCCGCGCCCGACGGCGCACTGCCATACACGCTGGAAGTGAACAACGAAAAGCTCTATATTCGCGGCGTGAACATGGTGCCGCTGTCGCATTTGTACGGTGAGCTGCGCAGGGCCGACTACGAGCGCGCACTGGTCGCGGCCAAGTCCATGGGCGTGAACCTGATCCGCGTCTGGGGCGGCGGCCTCATCGAGACCGAAGCGTTTTACCAGCTCTGTGACGAGTTGGGGCTGCTCGTCTGGCAGGAGTTCATTCAGTCCAGCTCCGGTGTGGACAACATCCCTTCGAAGGACCCGAAGTTCCTGGCGCTGCTCAAGGAAAGCGCGCTGCAAGCGGTGAAAACCCGCAGAAACCATGCGTCGTTGGCCTGTTGGAGCGGCGGCAATGAGCTGATGGATGCCCAAGGCGTACCGGTTCGGTATGGAGATGAAAACATCACCATGCTCATGCGCATCATCTCCGAGCACGACCCCGACAGGCTGTTTCTGCCGTCGTCCGCGTCCGGTCCCAGCGAGTTTTTGGACGTGGACCACCCCGGCAGAAACCATGACGTGCACGGAAACTGGCAATACGAGGGCATAGACGAACACTACCGCCGCTTCAATCTGTCCGACAGCATGCTGCACTCCGAATTCGGCGCCGAAGCGCTCAGCAGCCTGGACGCGCTTTCCAGCATTCTGCCGCCCGAAGATTTGGCGCGGCCCGTGTCCATGGACGAAAACCTGCATTGGCGGCACCATGGCGAGTGGTGGGACACATTCCGGCGGGACACGGACCTGTTTGGGCCGATTGCGTCCATGGAAAGCTGGCCGGTCTTGAGCCAGTTTGTGCAGGCGGAGGCGCTGCGCTATGCCCTGGAGGCCAATCGCCGCCGGAAATACCAAAACTCCGGCTCCATCATCTGGCAGCTCAACGAGCCCTGGACCAACGCCAGTTGCACCTGCCTGCTCGAACACCAGGGGCGGCCAAAGATGGCATACTATCAGGTGAAAAAAGCGTTCGCGCAAATCGCGCTGAGTCTGCGCTATGACAGCCTCATCTGCCCGCCCGGGAAGCCGGTGAACTGGTCACTGTATCTGCACAGTGCCCGTGGCGCGGCGGGATATCATGCCTCCGTCAAGGTCTTTGACTTGGCCGGAACGG
This sequence comes from Eubacteriales bacterium, assembly GCA_031555975.1. GTDB lineage: Bacteria > Bacillota > Clostridia > Christensenellales > Aristaeellaceae > JAJDGF01. Next base: position 3,756 of record JAVBTW010000209.1, on the reverse strand, counting down.
AGCATGCCAGCGCGGCGTTTGACGCGGACGCACCGCAAAACGCGGCAGCGCTGCTCGGTGCGATGTCATTTTCATTCGCACCTGCGGAGGGCGGCGTGCTGATCGCGCGCCTGACGCTAACCGATGACGCCGGTGCTACCGTGTTCACAAACGATGTGCTGTTTGCCCAAGAGCGGACCCATCCCTTTTCCTCGATGCAGCGCAGCCATGCGCCCTCCTTGCGCGTGGTTTGTAATGGTGACGAAATTGAGCTGATAAACGACGGTCCAGGTGTGGCGCTTTTCGCCCATGTGCTGGGCGATGCTGAATTGCTGTTCGAGGACCTGTATTTTTGCTTGTTGCCGGGCGAGGCGCGTTCTGTGCGCGCATTGCGCGGCCCTGTGGACGGCTGCCGGGCGATCGCGCTGTAGCGCGCAAAGGAGAGAGGCATCATGACGAACAAGGAACGCATGCTGGCGGCGATCCGGCTGCAACAGCCCGACCGCGTACCCTGTACCCCTGATTTTTCCAACATGATCCCCTGCAAACTGACGGGGCGGCCTTATTGGGACATCTATTATCATGGCACGCCGGACCTTTATTACGCCTATGCCAAGGCCGCGGAAACCTACGGCATCGATGGCTGGTACTGCTCCAGCGGCGTCCGAATGATCCGCAAAAGGACGCCCGACTACCGATTTGAGCAGGAGATCGAACAACGCACAGAGGAGCGCATGAAGGTGGTCACGCGCCACCGCTTTGGCGAGGGCGCGCTGACGGCCCGCAATGTGTATTACCGCGCCGACCCGCCAACACCCACGGAAAAACTGATCAAGGATCTGCAGCGCGATCTGCCGCTTTGGATGAAACTGCACGGAGAGATCACCGGCTGCGACGATTCGGACCTGGACAACCAGCGCGCGGTCTGCGGCGATCGCGGTGTTTTCACGCTCACCGTGGGCTATCCTGGCATTCACGCCTTCCACAACGAGATGGAGGGAGGCACCATCGAGGCGGTTTACGCGGTCATGGATCAACCCGAACTGATGGATGAATGGGCTGCATTTGTGCACAAAGACTCGCTCCGCCAAGCGGAAATCCTATTGGACCACAAACCCGACCTGTTGCTGCTGGGCGCGTCCGGTACGTTGACCCTGTCGAACCCAGCGCTGGTGCGCCGCTTCTCGCTGCCGACGATAAAGGCCCTGACCCAGATGGCGCGTGAGGCGGGCGTCGCCACAATGCTGCACAGCTGCGGCCGCAGCGAGGCGCTGGTGGAAATGCTGTATCACGAAACCGACCTGAACTGCATCAATCCCCTCGAAGAACCGCCCATGGGCGATGTGTATCTTTCGGATATGAAGCGCAGATTTGGGGACAGGTTGTGCCTGATGGGCAACCTGCATACCACCAATGTGATGCTGAACGGGACACCTGCAGACGTGCGCACGGCCAGCCTTCGCGCCATCCGGGACGCGGGATTGGGCGGCGGGTTCATTCTCTCCACCGGAGACCAATGCGGCCGTGACACCCCTGCAGAAAACCTCTTTGCGATGGTGGAGACCGCGAAAACGCACGGTCAGTACCCCCTCGACATGGACCGCATCGACGCGTTGTTGAAGGAAAAATAGTCGGACTTGCCCGGTGCTCGGGCGACAACCCACAGACAGCATACAGGCCAATGGACGCTTTCGCGCCCATTGGCCTGTATGCTGCTCGCGTTCCAGGCGAGCGGTGATTCGTTTCAGGCTGTGGAGGTGACCCGCCATGGCCGGAAGGGACATCCCCTTGAGCATCGTTTCCTAGTTCAGGATGACAACCTCTTGATCGCCTGTGGTTTCGTCCTGCGCGTCGTCTCCCCCATCGGCCTCGGCTTGAGCGAGCAACTCTTCGTCGGCCTTGGTGTACTTCTCGATCAGCGCGGCGATGACGGCCGGAGCCTGCTCAACCAGGTCTGGGTTCTCCGTGATATAGGCCTCGGCAGTCTCTTTCTGGGTTTTGACCTCCGTCTCGTCGCGCACCCAGACCGGGATGGTCAAAGGATCATACACCACGGGGACCGCGACGTAGAGCATGAGTTCGCCTTGCAGGTACTCAGCGGGGATCAGCTCACGTAGGTTGCCCTTTGCGATCTCCGCCTCGTCCTTGGTCATGACATGCCACAGGTCCGTGGCTTCGAATTCCTCCTCGGGTTCCATGCGCTGGGTCTTGACCATATCGACCAGCTGGGGTATCTTCATGAAGTGAACACTTGCGAAGTGCTCGGAACCCATCACGCCTTCGGTGAATTCGATTTCGCACTCGTAGCCCTCTGTCACGGTGCCGTCCTCGGCTTCACGCTGTGCCTTTCGGATGAACAGTTTGCCAACCTGATGCTCACTATACGCGATCACAGGCAACTCGTATCCGCGAGGATCCGGCGTGTGGTCGAAGTCAATCGCGCTCATGTCGATGGGGATCATCATCTGATGGTTCATCTCAAAGATGCGCTCCAGGATCTCCTCGGGGTACAGTTTTGTCTCTTGCCCATCATTCATCTCTGTCAGCAGGGCATCCAAATCGGCGATCGTGAGGCCCTTCGTGGACGCGAAAGTGGGGATGGAGCCAAGCGGGATGTCCATGTCGCCCAGGAAACCGAACGCGGGGATCTGGTTGGCCGGTACGCTGTTGCCGCCGTTGCCGCTGGGTACGTGGCCGTCGGGGACATGCGTGGAGGCCGGTTCAACGCTGCCGGTCGGGCCAGGCGTGGCCGTGGGCTCCGGCGTCGCGCTTGGCGTTGGGGTGGGGGTCGGGTTGTTGCCGCCGTCCGGCGCCGGTGTGGGCGTCACTCGAGGCCGCACGGTGACCGTCACCGTCACCGTTACCGGGACGGAGAAGGTTTCATCCGCATTGGCGATGATGCCATCAGGTACGTTATTGGGCATCACGTTTCCGGTCACTTTGGCCGTCTCCTTGACGTAAACGGTGTAGGTGAACGTGCCGCCGGACCCTTTCCTTGGCGTGTAACGGATGTCCATGTCGCCGGTGAGGCTGGCTGTGCCGCTCGCTGGGGTCGTGCCCTCGATCAGCATCAGGCCTGGGGCGGCAAACTCGCCGTCCTGGGCGTCGCTGGCGCTGATGGTGGCATCGAACACTTCATCGTCATAGATGGTCCCGGAAACGGTCTGGACCGTGGGCGGCGTGTTGATGTGCAGCACCTTGACCAGGAACATGCACGTCGCCGTCGCGCCGTACGGGTCTTTGACGGTCAGCGTGATGGTGGTCCCTTCCAGGTCCACGGCATCCTGTGCCGGGGTGACCGCCACGTCCCACTTGCCGTCCGCGCGCTTTGTCAGCTTCACGCCGGCGTCCGGGATCACGCTGGGTTTGCTGCTCGTCGCGGTGACGGACAGTGATTGCAAATCGTCATCGCGGTCGTCGGTGGTGGCGAGCAATGTGGCCGTCTCATTTTGCGCAATGGTCACTTCCACAGGATCGACACTGATGGTCGGGGCATTGTTTTGCACCTGATAAGGCCCGAAGGTCTTGATGGTGCGGTTGCCGTCCGCGGTTTGGCCCGCCTGCAGCGCAGTGGCATTGTCCACCGCCATGGCGTGCACATAGTAGGTTCCACGCGGATTGTTGAACGAGATGGGCGTGGCGTATGCCTTCCACAGGTCGCTGTCCTCATTCGGTGGCGTTGCGCTGTTTGTCAATGCGTACCACTTGCCCGCGAGTTCCGACTGGCCATCGACAGCCGTCGCAGCCGGATCCGCAAACGTCAGGCTGACTTCAATC
>JAVBTW010000041.1:0-5694 GCA_031555975.1 Eubacteriales bacterium | reverse complement strand
GGTCATGCCGCCGCGCCCAGTCAGGATGCCCTGGGAGTGATTCATGCCCTCGATGTCCTCTGGGCTGGTCTCCATGCGCACCAGGATGACCTTCTGGCCGGCCTTGGAGGCGGCCACGGCCTCGTGGGCGTGGAAGTAGATCTGGCCGCAGGCCGCGCCGGGGGATGCGGGCAGGCCCTTGGTGATGGCCTTGGCGGCCTTCAAAGCGGCTGCGTCAAACTGCGGATGCAGCAGCGCGTCCAGCTGGCGCGGCTCCACCTTCATGACGGCTTCTTCCTTGGTCAGCATGCCTTCGGACACCAGGTCCACCGCGATTTTCAGCGCGGCGGCGGCGGTCCTTTTGCCGTTTCGGGTCTGCAGCATGTACAGCTTGCCGCGCTCGATGGTGTACTCCATGTCCTGCATGTCGCGGTAGTGGCGCTCCAGCTTGTCTGCGATGTCCACGAACTGCTTGTACACTTCAGGCATGACCTGCTCCAAAGTGGCGATCTGCTGCGGGGTGCGCACACCGGCCACAACGTCCTCGCCCTGGGCGTTGATGAGATACTCGCCGTACAGCTTCTTTTCGCCGGTGGAGGGGTTGCGGGTGAACGCAACGCCGGTGCCGGAGGTATCGCCCATGTTGCCGAACACCATCGACTGCACGTTGACCGCCGTACCCCAATCGGAGGGGATGTCGTTCATGCGGCGATAGTAGATGGCGCGCGGGTTGTCCCAGCTGCGGAACACGGCCTTGATGGACTCCATCAGCTGCACCATCGGATCCTGCGGGAAGTCCTCGCCTTTCTCCGCCTTGTACATGGCCTTGAACTGCTTGACGAGTTCTTTGAGGTCATCGGCCGTCAGATCCGTGTCGAACTTGACGCCCTTCTTCCCTTTCATCTCTGTCAGCACTTTTTCGAACTTAGACTTGCTGATCTCCATGACCACGTCCGCAAACATCATGATGAATCTGCGGTAGGAGTCGTACGCAAATCGCTCGTTCTGGGTCAGCTTGGAGAGGCCTTCCACGGCCACATCGTTCAGACCCAGATTCAAAATCGTGTCCATCATGCCGGGCATGGACGCACGCGCACCGGAACGCACGGAGACCAGGAACGGATCGTTCTGGTCACCAAATTTTTTGCCGCAAACCTTCTCGGTCTCTTCGAGGGCCGCCTTGATCTGGGCCTGGATCTCATCGGAGATGACCTTGCCATCGGTGTAATACGCGGTGCAGGCCTCTGTCGAGACCGTAAAGCCCTGCGGAACCGGCAGGCCCAGCGTGGACATCTCCGCCAAGTTTGCGCCCTTGCCGCCCAGCAGGTTCTTCATGCCGGCGTTTCCCTCTTTGAACAGATAGACATACTTGTGCGCCATGATGCTCCCCCTTAACATGATAATCCGAACGAAACCCGTAAATGCACCCGTTAGTATAGCTCATCGTCCAGAATTTTACCAGAGCTTAATGGTTAAAGATTGTAAAAAAGCCAGAATTTGCTTCTTTTTTCGAGACTTGAGACCGAAAAAATGGCAAATCGAACGAAACCGAGCGCTGTTTGAGCTGACCAGTCCCGCATTGTGCGCGTAAAGCGACACAAAGGCCCCCAGCGCGGTCTTGCAATGCTGCTCAGCAGAGCACATCGCCTCGTGCGTGGGGGCCACCAAATCGCTGCAACCGCTCCGTTAAAACTGGGCCAGACGGTGCTCGGGCCGACTGTCAACGGATGTTATTGCGCCGGAGCCGGGGTCGGCGTCTGCAGGAAATCGAACCTGATGCGGAAGTTATCTCCACCGCTAAAGTAGTCCACAGAGATCTGCAGACCCGCTTCGCCTTCAGCGCCCTCCTTGCGGAATGAGCAGGCGAAGATGTGGTCCTTGGGCTCAAGCGAGCCGTTCATGGTCCAACCCGCGGTCATCAGATCTGAGCAATACGTGATCGCGTCTGCCGGGGACACCAATCTGTAGGTCAGTATGCGGCTGCCTTCGCCCGTCCCTTCGGACACTTCGACCAGCGTACCCGCTTTCGGGCGCGGAAACTGGTTGTAGTTGGCTTCGTTGAAGTCCACGCGGGACTCCTTGCAGATCACGACCGCGTTCTTGCCCCCGCCATACAGCAGATGCACCTCCATGCCCTTGTAGGCAACCACCGACAGCCGCTGTGTCTTGATGAAAATTTGACCGCCGTCGTCGGCCAGCTGCTCCGCGTAATCGCCAAACTTGGCCGCCGCGGACATGGGCACATTGACCTCCGCCTTGCCTTCATGGCTGCCGTCCAGCCGCGTGTCGTATGCGGTGGCGGCCACCTCAGGCAGGTCGGGGAACTGCTCCTTGGGCCAGAAATTCGGATCATAATCGGGCTGCTGGGTCGCGTCCGGTTCAGCCTCCGGCTGGGTATTCTGCTCCATCACAATTTTGTTCTGGAATTCCAGCCGATCGTTTGTCAAATAGAATGACATATATAGCGCCACCGCCAGCACCAGCACCGCGAACGTGGAAATCAACACATATTGAAGGACATGCGCGCGGCGCTTGCCCGCTTCATCCTCCTTTAGGGTAAAGATGTCGTCGTCATATTCGTGATTTGGGTTCGGCTTCTGATCTGCCATACGTACATCTCCGCTCCTCAAGGTCGTCGGTGTGGGACATGTGCACATTATATCACAGTCGGGACGGGCAATCAACAGCGCGCATCCCTTTTCTATTGGGCTGGCTCTCAGCGTTCATCCTGAGCGAAGCGAAGGATCTTCTTCGGCTAGAGGAAGATCCTTCGCTTCGCTCAGGATGGCCGCACGGGCAGTGGGTGGCCTGCCCGTGGGCCGGTTATTTCATCGTGATAATGACCCGGCGGTACGGCTCTTCGCCCTCGGAATGCGTGGTGACATTCGGATGTCCCTGGAGCGCGCTGTGCAGGATGCGCCGCTCATATGGGTTCATGGGCTCAAGCGCCACGCGGTGGCCGGTCTTGGTGACTCGGGACGCCATGCGGCTGGCCAGCTTGGTCAGCGCATCCGCGCGCTTCGCGCGATAATGTTCGGTGTCCAGCGTCACGCGAACGTACTTCGCCTGGTCTTTGTTCACCTGCAGACTGGTCAGATACTGCAGCGCATCCAGTGTGTCGCCGCGGCGACCGATCAGTACGCCCAGCGCGTCGCCGATCATCTGCACCTCCAGGTGGTCCCCCGTCTCCTCCATTCGAATTTCAACCGGCACGTTCATCAGCGTGGTCACGTTCTTAATGAACTCGTGCGCGCTCTTGCCGAGATCGGACAACTGAGAGAGGTCCAGCGGCGGCAAATCGCGCGCTTCGATCTGGATGGGCGTAGGATCAATGGGTTTGGCGGCCTTGGTCGGCTTGGGGCCGCGCGGCGAGCGCTGATCCTGCGGCTTGCGGTCCTGGCGCGGCTCGCGTTCGGTCCTGGGCTGGCGGTCCTGCTTTGGGGCGTACACAGCCTCGTCCTCTGCGGCAGACGTGGAAACAGGCTCCACGGCCACAGCGGGCTTGGGCTCCGGCTTCTTCGGCTCCGGCTTGGATTCCGGCTTTTTGGGCTCGGGCTTGGGCATCGGCTTCGGCTTTTTCTTGGGTTCTTCCTGGGCGTCCAAGGTGAACTTCGGCAGGCCGAGGTCCAGCTTTTCGTCCTCTTTGACGGTCATGCGGACCTTGGCCAGCCGACCAAACATGCCGAACAGCCCTGGGCTGCCGGAATCAAGCACATCAATCTGCACGTCTGCCAGGTCACATTTCAGATCCGCAAGGCCAACCTTGACGGCATCTTCTACGGTCTTGCCGCTGGTTTCGATCGATCTCATTGTTCGGTAACCTCCTCAGGGATGGCCGCGTCTTTGCGGTCAAAGTACACATTGAGCAAGTATTGCTGAACGATCATGATGATATTGACAGCCACCCAGTAGATGGAGAATGCCGCGTTGGACGTGGCGCAGAAGAACAGCGAGACCAGCGGCATCATCCAGTTCATCATCTGGTTGGTGGACTGGGTCTGTGCGGTTTGCGGCTGCTGCGCGGTCATGAGCTTCGACGAGAGGAACTGGCTCGCCGCGGCAATGACCGGCAGAATGAACAGGCCGTTAAACTGCTGCGGGATCGAAATGGTCCACATGAGAATCGGAGCGCTGTACACCGGCGCGATGCCATAGTTGGCGATCATCGCAGCATATTCTGCGGACTTGACGAACTCCTTTGCCGCGGCCACATTCTCCGCGGTCAGGATCGCGGAACCGTTGACGCCCACAAGCTGGGCCAGCGGGTCCCCCACATTGGGCAGAATCGTCGCCATGAAAGAGTCCGGCTGGAACACGTTCTTGATCCACAGCCAGCCCTGGAAAACGGGATCGATGCCATCTTTCATGTTCAGCAGCATTTGCACCATGTGCTCGTTCGCGGTCACGCGCATGGCGGTGAACATGCAAAACAGGATGGGCATGGAGATTAGCATCGGCAAGCAGCTCGCCAGCGGGTTGATGCCTTCCTTCTTATACAGTTCCTGCTGCTTCTGGGCCAGCTTTTCGCGGTCCTTGGCATATTTTTTGTTCAGTGCGTCCAGCTTGGGCTGCAACGCGGTCTGCTTTTTCATGGCCTTCTTGCTGCTGATGTCCAGGGGCAGCACGACCAGGCGGACCAGCAGCGTGAACGCCACGACAGACCAGCCGTAATTGCCTACGATCGACACGATGAAGTCCAGAATGTTTTTCAGGGTCTGGCTAATGATGTTGAAATTCGCCATGGACCTATGATCCTCCGATAACTCTCATTCAAAACCTAGGGTACGGGGTCGTAGCCGCCCTTCGAAAAAGGATTGCAGCGCAGGATGCGCCACACGGCCAGGATCGAACCGCGCATCATGCCATGCCGCTCGATGGCGGTCAGCGCATACGCGGAACAGCTCGGGTCATACTTGCACCTTGGGCCAAGCCCGGGACTGATCTGCCTTTGGTAAAAACGGATCAGCGCCATAGCGCTTCGCTGCGGCAGGCCAATGATCCTTTTCACGCGTCCGTCCCGCCCTTCATGCGGCCCGCCTTTTCAAACAGATAGCGCAGCTCCTTCGTCAGTTGGGCATGGAGCGCCTGTGCTGCCCCGACGCGAACGGAAATCACATAACGGCCCGGCACCAGTTCCGCGCGCAGGTGGCGGAAATCCTCGCGCAACATGCGCCGGATGCGATTGCGCACGACCGCATTGCCTACTTTGGATGATACCGAAAAGCCGACCTTCAACTCTCGGGCTTTCAGGTACGTAAGCACCAGAAACCTCCCCCCCTGGCGCTTGCCGCGCCGGTAGACGGCCTGAAAGTGCTTGTTCCTGCCCAAGCTGAAGTTTCGGCCCAAGCGGTACGGATGCGGGTCCACGGGATTTTGGCCCGGTCCCATTCGATTTTCCATGAGTGCGTTAGGCGCTGAGCACCTTGCGGCCACGGGCGCGGCGCGCACGGAGCACGTTTCTGCCATTCTTGGTCTTCATGCGGGCGCGGAATCCGTGCACCTTGCTGCGCTGACGCTTTTTGGGCTGATAAGTACGAAACATGACAATCCATCCTTCCAAATCGTTAATGTGAATCGCCCGCGGCACCCATATGACCGAGGGCAAGAATTCCAATTTTCCATCGCTGCCGACAGGGACAGCCCTATAATTATATGAGATTTGGTTCGCGCTGTCAAGCAGAAAGCGGCAGGAATCGGGGCCGGAATCGCGGGTTC
>JAVBTW010000337.1:0-4864 GCA_031555975.1 Eubacteriales bacterium | reverse complement strand
CCCTCCTTTTTTTTTCTCTGGCCGTGTCCCTTGGCGTCCACCCTCCGCCACGCCAAACACCTCCCGGCAAAGAGTGCGTATCATCTTGCGCCCCGCTCTGGATGACCGCCAACGCGGGATGGTGTCAAATGGCTATGGCGCGGCCGTCGGACTCAGCGTCGGCTTGGGCGCGGGCGTGGTGTCCACGATGACCTGCGTCTGACGCATCCCCGCGATTTTCCACTGGCCGTTGACGCGGTACAGCTCCATATTGTATCGACCACCCTGCCACGCGGGCGGTGTGGCAGAGAGTTTGCCTGATTTCACCAGCGCTGACTTGCCGGAGACGACGCTGCCCTTGATGTTGTTGGCGCGATAGACGATCGTTGCCTGCGCCACGTCCTCCCAGGGCCAGGACCAAACCCATTCCAGCGTCACTTCGGACTCAAACCCGGTGATCTTGTAGTTCATGTAAGGCGATTCCGGCGACAGGCCGATCCTCAGCGCCTCGTCATTGTCAAGGAACTCCTTGCGGAAAAACTCGTTGAGGTAGTCGGGGTCCTCGCGCGTCAGGATGACGTTGGTGCGCTCCTTCATGCCGTCTGACAGCAGCACGTAGATGTTCGCAGCATTCATCGCGAGATAAAACGCCAGGATCAACAGCGCGGCGATCAGGCTGAAAATCAACAGCTTCGACGCAACGAACCACAGGAATCGGCGGATGTATTTCACAAGCAGTACGCTCCAATTCGATAATCCCTATCATTATACCTGCAGAAAGTTAAGGTTCAAAGTGCGGCCGCAAATATCCTCGCGACGGGGTATATGGGCGTCGCTATTGTTCCTCGTCCATCGAGTTCAATATCGTCCGCATCGATTCGATCATCTGCTCGTCCTGCATCCGGAACTTAAACTCGACGCGGCGCGACGATTCCGCGTCCTCGGCGCCTGTCGCGTCGGTCTTGAGATTGGAGAACGAGCGCCCGTTTGCCGTACCGATCTTCCTCAGTTTTTGCTTCATCCTGAGGTCCAGATTCCTGTTTTCGTCGCTGAGCACATAGCTCATCACCGCCAGCGCGCGCTCCTGACTGAGCTTCAAATTGTCCAGATAATTGCCAGTCGAGTCCGTATGGCCCTCGATAATCACCTCGGAGATGTTCTCCGCGTTGTCGCCTTCCAGCAACACCCCAAGGTATACGGGCAGGAACTGGTTGAGCATCACCTTGCCACTGTCCTTCAGTTCCGAGCGGCCCACGTCGAACAGTACGCTGGCATCCAGCGCAATGGAACCCTGCGCGTCGGGATACGCCTTCACGTTCGCCCGCGACAATGCGTCCGCAAGGCTCTTGATGATCCTCGCCCGCACACCCACCAACTCGTCCAGCTTCACCTGTTGGTCGTCCAGTTTGGCCTGCTGCGTGTCCAGCTTCGCCTGCTGACTGTCCACCAGCGCGCGCGCAGTCTGCAGGTCCTCCTCGCGCATGGAAAGCAGCGCCAGCGCGTCGTCCAGGTCCTTTCGCTGGTCTGCCAGCGATTTTTCGGCCTCCTCTTGCGCCTGTTTGGTCAGCAGCAACTGGTACTGTTGCTGCGCCAACACCTTTTCGGACTCGGACAATTTGCCCAGACTCTGTTGCAGTTCGCTATCCTTTGCCGTCAGCGCGGCATCCTTGGTCTCCAGCTCCACCTGCTTTTGATTCAGCAGTCCGCTCTGACGCATCAGCTCCGCGGTCTTGAGCTCCAGCATGTCAAAATACTGGTACACACTGTAGAACATGACCAGCACAAACACCAACACCAGCGCGCTCATCAGGTCTGAGAACGTGAGCCAGAAACCATTGTTTTCTCGGGGGGCGTATTTGCTTTTTCGGAGGTACTTGCGTGCCATTTATGGCACCTCCTATCGCCGGACCAGCTGGTCCACCGCACTGTCCAGCGCGTCCTGGCAGCGGCGCAGCGCGTCGGTCAACCGGTCCGCCTGGTTCGCGTACAGCGAGGCCGAACTGTCCAGCAGGTCCGGAAGCCGGTCGATGTTCCCTTTCACGTCCTGCACCATCCACGCGAACTGCTCCACAGCCTTGTTGGTGTTCTCAAAGAATTGGTTGTAGGTGCGGTCCATGTCCTTATTGATGCCGGTAATCAGCTTTTTCTGACTTTCGGCCAACAGTTCCGCGCTGGATTTCATCTCTTTCGCAACGCCGCCAAGCGACATTTTGGTCTCGGCGATGTCGCCTGAGAACTTGGTCATGAACGCGTCAGAGCTCGACTGGAAACCGTCCATCGCCTTGACGATTTCGGTCTGCAGCTTGCCGACCGACTGCAGATACCCGTTTTGTTGCCGCGCGATGATTTCCAAATGCTCCACATTGGCCGCGATGCGCGCATAGCCTTCGTCCACCATTTGGTAGCTGGCGTTCACCTTGGTCATATAGTCGTCAAACTTCTGCAGCAGGCCCTCCGACATGCGCTGTACCTGCACCAGGTCCGTGGACATGTGCTTTAGCCCGTTCACGGTGGTGGTGATGCCGTTCTGCAGGCCCGCGCTGATGCGGTTGGTGGATTCGATGGTGGACGCCAGCTCCGTGAACTGATGGTCGAGCGTCTCGTTCATGGCGGACATGAAGCGCTGCACCATCGTGTCGATGGCGCGCATCTGGTCCCGGGTGGTGAAGTTGATGAAATCGTCCAACGAGCGCTTGAGCGGCGCGACGGACTTGTCAATCGCCGCGGCCAGCCGGTCTGTCATGGGTCCTGTGATGTCCTGGGCCATCTGATGGATCAGGCTGGTTTGCTCCTGCTGATAGATGGCCAGCTGGGTCAGCGGGTCCACTGATTGTACGCCCGCATAGCGGTTCATGGTTGCGTAGAAATCCGACAGCGCGTTCAGCGCCGAGCCATTCACGATCCGAATCAGAAGCGTGGCCGTAATCGACGCAATGACGCCGACGATGGACGTCAGAAACGCGTACTGCATGCCCGGCACCAATTGGCGGATGGCGCGCATGACGGCCTCGCTGTCGGACATGTCAAAGCCGCGCAGGCCCGTGGTGATCCCGATCAGCGTACCCAGAAAACCGAGGCTGACCATCAGGCCCGGCATCGCCTCACCCAATCCGGCCCGGCCCGGGCCAAAGATGGCGGTATCTTCGTTGATGTAGTCCTCCACAGAGGACGGGTTGTGGAACTCCCCGTCCGCGAACAGGAGGTTGTTGAGATATTCGCCCCAATGCGGCATCAACACACCGCCGCCCAGGAACTTTTCGTCCTGAAAGATCTGTTTGTTGTCGCCCTTTTTGATCTGGCGAGCGGCGCGCCTGAGCAGTCGCTTGGTGTTCATCACCGGCAGCACACATTTGAATACGCACACGATGAACAACACCGCAATGGCCGCGTAAACCAGAAAATTCACGGCATCGGTCATGAGGTTTGTTTGGATGTAAGTGCCGATCGCGTCCATGGTCGCTCCTCCTTTGGGGGGGCTGAGTGCGGGAAATAAATGCCTGTAACGGATAAGACGAAAATGGGGCTGGGTTGGTTCAATGTGGGGGATTCCCGCAGAGAGATGAGCTCAGCCAAGCCCAAAGGGTCATCCTGCGCGCAACGAAGGACCTTCCCGGCCTACAGGAAGACCCTTCGCCGCCGCGTTATTTGATCAGCTCGTCAATAAACGCCTGCATCTCGTAGTACTTCGCCTCGACGTCCCGCAGCAACTGCATCTGCGCGTGGGCCCTGACCAGATTGTGGTACGGCGACTTCACTTTGAAGTACAAGTCTCCGTCTATGTAGTCCGTCAGGAACCGCATCGCCAGCTCGCATGTCAGCACCTTTACGCCCAGGGGCAGCAGCCGCAGCTCCGGCTTGGTCAAAAAGCCGTTCGTCTCACTGATGAACCCTTCTGTGAACAGCTTGAACTTGTCCATGTCCAGCGCGATCTTTGACGTATCGGGCTCGTCCTCCGCGGCGGTGGACGCGCCAAACCGGATGGCATCGCCGAAATCGTACAGCACAGAACCGGTCATGACCGTGTCCAGATCGATGACGCACAGCGCCTTGTCTGTGGCGTCGTCGATCATGACATTGTTGATCTTGGTGTCGTTGTGCGTCACGCGAAGCGGCAATTCGCCGGTCTTTAGCCGCTTGACGATCTCGTTCATCATGCGCCTGCGCTGAAAGAAGAACTCTATCTCGTCCTCCAAATCGTCCGCGCGCCCCACGCGGTCCTCCGTTGCGGATTCCACGAAAGCGCAAAACCGCTTTGTCGTGTTATGGAAATTGGGGATCGTATCCACGACCTCTTCAGCCGGAAAGTCGATCAGCCGGCGCTGGAACTCGCCAAAAGCCCGGCCGGCTTCGAAAAAATGTTCGGGCTTTTCCACCGCGTCGTAGGCGGTGGCGTTTTCAATAAACCGGTAGACCCGCCAATAGTCGCCCTCTTTGTCGCGAAAGATCAAATCGCCTCGGTTGGTCGGGATCAACTCCAACACCTTACGGTCGGGATTGATGCCGTCGCGCGTCAAGCTCTGTTTGACGTGATTGGTGACGCGGTTGATGTTTGAGGTCACCACGTCCGGATGCTTGAACACGTAGCCGTTGATGCGCTGCAGCGTGTAGTGGCGCGGCTTGTCGCCGTCTTTATACTCCAGGTGATAGGTGTTATTGATGTTTCCGGACTGCAGTTCCGTCACATTCTCATACTCGCCCTCGAATCGGAATTCGGGTAGCACGTGCTTAATCAGATTATAGATCATGCGCATTCCCCTATCAATCAGGCCGGGCGGCCTGTATTACGCTGACGATTATAACATAGGCATAATAAAAAAGAAAGTGGCAGTGTTGAATTGGGCGGAGCGTGTGGTATAATGGTATGGTATGCGACCGCAAGATGGAC
>JAVBTW010000047.1:0-5664 GCA_031555975.1 Eubacteriales bacterium | reverse complement strand
CTCCCCCCTGCAGGAGCAGCGTTCTCTGGGACCGTCGCCCGAGGGCGGGGAGGTCCTTCGCTGCGCTCATGATGACAATGCGAAGAGGCTTGCGCGGTCCCTGTGGCATTGCGCCTGCGGTCGTTGTGTTTGCCCGCGCGGGTCAATCCATTCGTTCCGACGCCCGTTTTTGCTTGATTTCGCCCGTCGCCAGTTCGTCGCAGCGGTTGTTCAGCGCGTTGCTAGCGTGACCCTTAACCTTGTGCCATCGCACCGTATGAACTGCCGTCAGTTCCAGTAAGCGCTGCCAGAGGTCCTGGTTTTCCACGGGTTTCTTGTCTGATTTCAGCCAGCCGGTCCGCTGCCAGTTTCGGAGCCAACCCTTTTCAAACGCGTGGACCAGGTACGCGCTGTCCGAGTACAAATCCACTTCGCACGCGGATTTCAGCACCGACAAGCCCTCGATCGCGGCCTGCAGTTCCATCCGGTTGTTTGTTGTATGCGGCTCATACCCGGACATTTCGCGCCGGATCTCCCGGTAAATCAGCACACAGCCCCACCCGCCAGGGCCAGGGTTGCCGCTGCATGCGCCGTCGGTGTACAGCGTCACAGCCTTCATCACTTGTTCATTTCCCCCGCCCGCTCGCTTGCCGCAATGACCGCTTCGATCACCACGCTCCGGAATGATTTGCGCTCCAGCTCCCGAACGGCTGCGATGGTCGTGCCGGAAGGCGAGCAGACCATGTCTTTTAATTCGCCCGGATGCAGGTCCGATTCCAACACCATCTTTGCCGCGCCGAGCAGCGTTTGCGCGGCCATTTCCAGCGCCTGAGGCCGCGTCAATCCTTGGCTCACGCCGCCGTCGGCCATGGCCTCAATGAAGATGTATCCGTATGCGGGTCCGCTGCCGCTCAGCCCGGTGACCGCCTCCATTTGGTGTTCGTCCACCCACAGCACGCGGCCCAGCGCATGGAAAATCCGCTCCGCCTGGTCGCGCTCCGCGTCGTTGAACGTGGTGTCCCGGCTCATCACCGTCATGCCCTCGCCGACCAACGCCGGCGTATTCGGCATCACGCGCAGCACACGGACATCGCGCGGCACTGCGTCCGTCAACATGTCCATGGTCCAGCCGGCGGCGATGGAAATCACGGCCTTTCCCGCCAGGTGTTCCGCGTTCTGCGCGATCACTTGCTTGAGTTGGTGCGGCTTTACGGCCATCAGCACCATATCCGACGCCTGGATCATCCGCTCGCAGTCGGCGTATCGGTTGATGCCCATCTTTTCCGCCATCTGCGTGGCCTTGACCGCGTTGATGTCGTACACATGTAAATCCGATGCGGCGAGCGCACCTGTCTTGACAACGCCCTTGATGATGGCGCTGGCCATGTTGCCCACACCCACAAATCCCAGTTTCATTC
Source organism: Eubacteriales bacterium (assembly GCA_031555975.1). GTDB lineage: Bacteria > Bacillota > Clostridia > Christensenellales > Aristaeellaceae > JAJDGF01. The sequence goes on along the minus strand of JAVBTW010000047.1, from coordinate 4,267 downwards.
GCGTTCCCCCACTACGTTGATTGGTCCGCCATGATCCGGCGCAGTTTTGTCAGCGCTGCCCGTTCTGTCCTCGATATGGTCATCTGCGACACGCCCAGTTCTTCTGCCACGTCGCGCTGGCTGCGCTGGCCGAAATAGCGCGCGCGCAGCACACGCTGCTCGGTTTCCGGCAACTGCGACAGTAACTGCTCCATGGTCTCGTGCAGTTCGAACCGGTCAAAGTCCGGTTCATCCTCGCCCAGATAGTCGGACAGCGGCTCGGCATCGTCGTCTTGCTGGGCGTCCAGCGAGCCGGGATACATCGCGCCTTGCATGGCCATGGCCTCCACCACTTCGGTCTCCGGCAGTCCCAACAGGTCCACCAGCTCCGCCATCGTGGGCTGCCGCATGAGCGACTGCATGAGCGTGGTGCGCGCTGCCTCGATCTGCTTGACCAGTGACTTGGCCCTTCGCGGCATGTTGAGCATGTGCAGCTTGTCGCGGAAGTAATTCTTGACCTCGCCGACCATTTTCGGCGTGGCGTAGGACTGGAACAGGACGCCGTAATCAGGATCGAACCGCTCGACAGCCTTGATCAGCGCCAAGCTTGCGACCTGATACAGGTCGTCATATTCCACGCCTTTTCCCGAAAACCTATGCGCGATGATGCGCGCGATGTGCAGATACATCACCGTCAGTTCGTTGCGCAGCGCCTCTGTGGGCTCGCACTGATACTGCCGGAATAGCGCCGTCGCGTCGCGCTCAGTTGTAGTGCTTTGGCCTTGATGCATCTTCCGTACCTCGTCCATCAGCAAACCGTCCGCTTAGACAGTGTGATCGTTGACAGTCCGTGTTCCTGGCCCGACAGGATCACCTCGTCCACCATTGACTGCAGGATACAGCGGATGGTGTACAGCTCGTCCTTGCTGGGCAGGTTGGGCTCGCAGCCGTGGCACTCGGCGCAAACCTGGACTTTCAGCGCGCCACAAGCCAGCTCGTAGCGGATGTGCAGCGTGTGGCATCCGGAAAACCGGATCAGGCAACCGCAGGCCTCTTCTATGGCCAGCTTCAAATCATCCGCCGCGTCCAGCGGTAGCGGCGCGCGGGCCAGCACACCCGCGGTGGTCAGCCGCACACACATCATCATTCGTTCCTCCGCAGGGAGGATCAGCTCAATCTGGGTCAGCTCGTTTGACATGTTCCTTGCCTCCGATTAGCATTCAACACAGCCCAACAATCCGATGGGCTCCGCCACTTCGCGCATGCCGAGGATCACATGATCAATCACGTCGTCCAGTGGCATGGGGATCATCTCAGCGCCTTTTTCGATCAGTGCGCGATCGCAGCCCGCCGCAAAACGCTTGTCCTTGTACTTTTTCTTGACTGACTTCAGCTCCAGGTCCATCACGCTCTTCGACGGTCGCATGATCGCGGACGCGTTCACAAGGCCCGTCAGTTCGTCGATGGTGAACAGCACCTTTTCCAATGGGCTCACGGGCTCCACATCAGAGCAGATGCCCCAGCCGTGGCTGGCGCAGGCGCGCACGATGGCGCCGTCGATGCCACGCTCAGTAAGGATTTCAGCGGTCTTTGCGCAATGTTGATCGGGATACCGTTCGTAATCCAGATCATGCAGCAGCCCGACGAGGCCCCACAGCGATTCATCCTCGCCGGGGAACAGCCTGGAAAAATGGCGCATCGTGCCCTCAACGGCCATCGCGTGTTTGATCAGCGCGTCTGATTCGTTGTACTCGCACAGCAATGCATATGCCTGTTCTCTGGTCGGAATCATGTTTAGAAGCCTCTTTTCTGTTGTGTGTCGATGCTACTTTTCGTTTACCGATACCTGATTTGAGCCGTCCATCCACAGCCGCTCAATGTTGTAATACTCGCGCTCCTCCATATGGAAGATGTGAACGATGACGGATGCATAGTCCAACACGATCCAGCGCGCGTCGCGCATGCCCTCGTGGCGGCGCGGCTCCATGTCCTGTTTCTCCAGTTTTTCCATCACGTCCTCTGCCATGGCCTTGACGGCGACGGTGTTCTTGCCGGACGCGATGACGAAATAGTCTGTGATGGAGGTGAGGTGATCCACCTTCAGGATTTCGACCTGCTCGCCGCGCTTGTCCTCCAATATTTTCGCGATCGTGAGTGCCAGTTCCTTGGAATTCATCATATGACTCAATACTCCTTGCCTGTCTTTTCTTGATAGTCTCGCAGCAGGTTCAATGTGTTGGGATCCGGCAGCACACCGCGCTGGTCCAGGTAGGCGAGTGTGCGCTCAGCGGCCATCCTGAGGCCTTCGTCCAAGCTTTTGTGGGTAGCGGCGCGTATGGCGCCCAGTGCCGGAAATGGCCGCCTGCCGGGCTCGATCACATCCGCCAGATAGATCAGCTTTTCCAGGCGGGTCATGTTCGCGCGGCCTGTGGTGTGCCAGCGGATCGCCCCAAGGATCTCCTCATCGGTGATGCCGTATCGGTCCCGTGCGATGATCGCGCCAGCGGCTGCGTGCATCAGTGTGCGGGTGCGGTCCGCCGGGAACCGTGGCTCCATGCCATGATCTTTCAGCAGCCTCAGCATCTCCTTTTCGCCCATGCATTTGGCACAGTCGTGCAGTAACGCGGCGACGCGCGCCTTGCCGGGATCGATGCCGTTTTTCTGTGCCAGTTCCAGCGCGGTCTGTTCCACGCCCAGGGTGTGGCGGTATCGCTCGGGGGTGAGGGTGTTGCGCAGTTGGGTGAACATGGGGTCCTGATAAATGCCCTGCTTGTCCATGTACTGCGCCACCGCGTCCGGCACCATGCCGGAAACGGCCAGCCCGCGCTCCACATGCATCCGCACATCTGTTGAGGAGAGGTCAGGACCCTGTTCGGGCGTGATGTAAACGGAGATGCCGTATTGCCGATGCAAATGCTGCGCCTGCTTTTCGACCAAATCCCGCGCAATGCCGGGCCGGGGCACACAGCAAACGGCCCTGAGCAGGCTGGGCACCCGCTCGAACGTGTACCATGTCTCGATCACCAACAGCGTGTCCGCGCCGACGATATAGACATACTCGTCGCCGGGGTTTTCCCGATGCAATTGGTTCAGTGTGTCGATGGTGTAGGTGGTGGCTGCGCGCTTGATCTCCATGTCGGAGACGTGGAACGCGGGGTTGCCAGCGATGGCCAGTTCCACCATTTTTAGCCGGTCCTTGGCCTTTGCGAGGCGCGATTTATGCGGAGGATCGCCGGCCGGGATGAACAGCACACCGGAAAGCGCCATGTGCCGCATGGCGCAATCCGCCATGAACACATGACCCGAATGGATCGGATCGAAGCTGCCACCCATGATGCCCCAAACCGCCAACGCACATCGCTCCCTTCGCACATTTCCTTATATTATATACCAGAATTGGATTAAGAGAAAGCAAAACTGTATGAATCATTTGTGATTTGGCGATAATTGGGACGGAAATGAAGGGAGGCGTCCAACAAATGGGTAGGTTTTTCGATCGTCTTGCCCTGCGCGCGGCCATTTTCGCGCTGGGATTTCTGTATTTCCGCCTGGCCGTTCCCAGCGCCTGGGGCGCCGCGGCGCTGGCGTTGGTGTTGTGCCTGTTGGCCTCTTACCTGATCGGGAAAAAATGGCCGTTGATCCGCAAGGACGGCCAACGGTTCCGACTGTCAAATCTCGCCAGCCGAAAGCGCGCGCCCGCCTGCGCCCTCTATGGCGCGATCTATATGGCGCTGTATCTTTGGTTGGGCCAAATTGTGTACCTGCCGCTGGCGCTGGTGCTGCTGTTTTTGGCGGGCATGGGATTTCATCGGAAAGACCCGCAGCAGGAAACCATGGAGGGTTGCGGTCGCCCTTCTGATGCCGTCGTTTGAGGCTACCCTGACCCCGGTCATCCTGAGCGCAGCTAAGGATCTTCCTGCTGATTTGAGGAAGATCCTTCGCTGCGCTCAGGATGAGCAGTTGGGGGGATTGACCATTTGCGGATGGAAATGGCAGCACACGATCGCTCCCCTACCCCAGCTTGTCCAAATCAATTTTCGAATCCTTCCGCGCTTTGCGGTAGACCACGAATCTGCGGCCGATCACCTGCACGGATTCTGCGTGTACGCGTTCGCACAACTCCGCGCAGGATTCCTTGGCGTCTTTCGGCGCATTCTGCTGCACGGATACCTTGATCAACTCGCGCGCCTCCAGCGCGTCCCATGCCTGCTTGACCAGATTGTCATTGATGCCTTCTTTTCCGATGTAAAGCACCACTTCCAGTGTGTTTGCCATGGACCTGAGCGCG
>JAVBTW010000101.1:0-3350 GCA_031555975.1 Eubacteriales bacterium | reverse complement strand
GGCATCGAGCGCAAGGAAAGGACAGAACACCCGCCCAAACTGTACGACCTCACTTCTCTCCAACGCGACGCGAACAGGCTGTACGGCTACACCGCCCAGCAGACGCTCGACTACGCCCAAAGCCTGTACGAAAAGAAGCTCTGCACCTACCCCCGCACCGACAGCAGATACCTTACTACCGACATGGCCGCCAGCACGCCGGTGATCGTCAACGCCGCCGCGCTGGTGCTGCCCTTCACCTGCCAGTTCCCCGTCACCTGCGACATGGCGCAGGTGATCGACAACGCCAAGGTCACCGACCACCATGCGATCATCCCCACGCCATCGGTCAAGGGTTTCGACCTCGCGGCGCTGCCGCTGGGGGAGCGCAACATCCTGACGCTCATCATCGTCCGACTGATCTGCGCTGTGGGCGAGCCCCATCGCTTCGCGGAAACCACCGTCGCCGTGGACTGCGCGGGAACGCGCTTCACAGTCAAGGGCAAGACCGTCATGGCCGTGGGCTGGAAAGCCGCCGACGCTGCATTCCGCGCCAACCTGAGAAGCAAGCCCGACGAGGTTGCCGATGAAAAGGACATGGCGCTGCCGCCCGTGACCGAAGGCCAGACATTCCAGCCGGTCGCTACCTCCGTCAAGCAGGGCCAGACCACGCCGCCCAAACACTTCACTGAGGACACGCTGCTCTCCGCGATGGAAACGGCGGGCGCGGACGACATGCCGGAGGATGCCGAGCGCAAGGGCCTCGGCACCCCGGCGACGCGGGCGGGCATCCTCGAAAAGCTGGTGAAAACCGGGTTCGTGGAGCGCAAGGGCGACAGGAAGACCAAGGCACTGCTGCCCACGCCCAAGGGCATTGCCCTCATCACCGTGGTGCCGGATGCCATCCAATCTCCCCAGCTCACAGCCGAGTGGGAGCAGCGGCTCAAGCGCATCGAGCGCGGCGAACTGGCCGGCGACGAGTTCCTTTCTGACATCACTGCATTGGTCGCCGGACAGGTCAAGACCTACCGGGCCATACAGGGTGGCGACGTGCTGTTCCCCTCCGGGCGCGAGCGCGTCGGCCCATGTCCCCGCTGCGGGGCCGCCGTCGTGGAGAGCAAGAAGGGCTTCTTCTGCGAGAACAGCGCCGGCCGCTTCGGGCTGTGGAAGGACAACCGATTCTTCGCGGCCAAGGGCAAGCCACTGACCAAGCCCATCGTGGCCGCGCTGCTGGCGGACGGGCGCGTGAAGCTGACCGGCCTCCACTCCGAAAAGACCGGCAAGACCTACGACGCCACGGTCATCATGGAGGACACCGGCGAGAAGTATATCAATTTTCGTTTGGAATTTGTGGAGAAGGAGGTGAAAACCAGTGAGCGACGGGCAGGAAAAGACGATCCGGTTCATCGACAGCGGCTACCACACCCTGTTCACCGTGCCGGACGGCGGTAACATAGTGCTCACATATTCGGACGGCGAGCAGGTGACCCGCCCCTGCAAGTTTCTCGATGAGTACCACACGCAGATCGGCAGTAGCGTCTTCCATATCTGCGAGTTTGCCGAAAAGATGGAGCGCAACGGCACGGCCTACATGCCGGAGAATACGCCTGCGCTGCCGGACCGGTGTCACAGCGTGCTGCCGTCCACCGGCGAACTGATTACCATTGAGAAGGGCAAAAAGGGCTACGGCCAGCCCGGATATTCCACATCCAACTCGCGCGAGAACCGCAAGCTGGCCGACAGCCTGAACGCCCGCATCGGCGTGTACCGGCAGCAGGAGGCCGCGATGGTGGGCGGCTCCATGTTCGGCTGGGCCACGCCCGCCGCCCAGGTCGGTAGCTACGACGTGCGAGGTGAGCCGGTCAAGCCGCTGAAAGCGAAACCGCCCCAGCATAAGGGGATGGAGCGATGAAGCCGTCCCGCTACGAACAGGAAACCGTCATCTGTTTCAACGAGGAAGAGGATACCGCCAGCATCTATACCCACAACAACAAACTGGTGGAAAAGCTGCGCAGGCTGGCCGAGAAGTACCCCGACAAGGTGCAACCGGTCAAGATCGAGCAGCACTCGGTCAGCTACACCGTCCCCAAGCGATGCGTATCCGTCCGCGAGCCGTATAGCGACGCGCGGCGGGAGGCCGCCAGCCTACGGGCCAAATCCGCTTGCGTCGCGCCGCCGCGCAGGGGCATACGCTCCAAATCCGAATAGCGAACGCGCCCCTGCATAGGTTTTCCCCGGCCCGTGCAGGGGCGCTCTTTCAAGGCAACTATCCTTCCAAACCAGCGAAATCTGTAGCTTGTGGCATCCAAACCGCTGTCAAATCCGTCCAACGGGAGAACGCAATAAAGGAGTGGATGTGAATGAAGCGTTATGTGTGGGTGCTGATCGCGGCACTGCTGTGTCTGCCGATGCAGGGACTGGCCGAACCGGAACCCATGACGGAGCCGCCTACTCTGTTTGTGTCGGCGGGTGGCCAGGAATTACCCAATGTCATGGGATTGACCCATTGGAACGGCGCGCAGATCAAGCGCGCGGACGTGCTCGCGACACTGGCAGGCGATGGTCAGCAGCACCCGTATGTGGCGCTGGACAGCCAGGTCACGCTGATACTGGACGGCCCCGCGCCTGACAAAATCCGGGTCACGAGCGAAGTCATCCGCGAGGACGGCACGCCCAAGTACCCGACGTCCAGCGCCGAGGAGATGCCGCTAACACTGGTGGACGATCAGGCAATCTTCACGCTGTCGCCGGACACGCTTGCGCTGGTCGATTCCAGCGGCACCGGCACGGAAATCCAACTGTTGCGCGGTTTCCGCGTGTTCTGCACATGGGGAGAGAACGAGTGCGAGTACGGATTCATCCTGCAAACCGATATGGCCAGCCCCGAAGTGCCAATGGAGAGTCAAAACGATGCTAAATACAAGACGGAAGCCGACTTCCTGAATCACCCGGATGGTGTCAAGTTTCAAGCCGCCGCTTTCAGAGCCGCCAAAGCCTATCTGAATGGTGATTTGGATGAACTGGCCGGGTATCTCACTGATTCTTATACAGTGGAACATGAACTGGATCTGTTCAAGGATATTGATTACATGGTTTGGAAGTGGTCCCTTCACGACATGAAATCAGAAGATAACATACTGGCGTCCTATCAGTTTGTGCTAAAGGGAGAGGATTCAGCTTCTTATGTCACGATGGAACTGATAAAACTGGATGGTGAATGGAAAGTGGATTTTATTGGACTTGAAAAATGAACCCTGATGAAGTTTCTGGAGGGGGAACTCAAAACTAGCGAGAGTGGTTACGCTCCATCGGCCCGGCGTTTTTAGCGCCAGGCTTTTGCTATTTCGTGGATCTATTCCGTGCAGAGAGGT
>JAVBTW010000009.1:0-6537 GCA_031555975.1 Eubacteriales bacterium | reverse complement strand
CGATGCTGCTGCCTCCGACCAGGATGTCAAATTTGCCGAACATTTTTACCTGGATTCTGTTGTCCATGAAGAAACCCCTTCCCGATTGTGGTTGCGTAGGCTAGGCCGGAAAACTAGACGAGTTTGCGCTCCATGGCGTCTGGGTTCGTGGCATACAACAGGGCCATTTCTTTGGAGATCACGCCCTCCTTGTACAGCCGCTGCAGGTCTGAGTCCATGGTGCGCATGCCCTGGGCCTGACCCGCATAGATTGCGTTGTCGAGTTGGTGCACCTTTCCTTCGCGGATCATGTTCTGGATTGCACTGTTCACGATCATGATCTCAAACGCGGGCGCCAATGAGCCGTCCTTTGTCGGGATCAACTGCTGGCTCACCACCGCCATCAGCACCATCGACATCTGGATGCGCACCTGCTGCTGTTGGTTGGCAGGGAACACGTCCACGATGCGGTCGATGGTCTTGGCCGCGCCGACCGTGTGCAGTGTGGAGAGCAGCAGGTGGCCCGTCTCCGCAGCGGTCAGCGCCACCTGGATGGTCTCATAGTCACGCATTTCGCCGAGCAGGATCACGTCCGGGACCTGTCGCAACGCGGCGCGCAGCGCCTTGGCAAACGACTCCGTGTCGTTGACGATCTCGCGCTGGGACACAATGCATTTCTTGTGCGGGTGGATGTATTCCACCGGGTCCTCCAGCGTGATGATGTGGCCGTGGGTATGCCTGTTGATGTTGTCTATCAGACATGCAATGGTGGTGGACTTGCCGCTGCCGCCGGGGCCGGTCACCAGGATCATCCCCCGCTTCATTTTGTACATGTCCAGCACCACATCCGGAATGTGCAGGGACTTCGCATCCGGCAATCCGAACGGCACGACGCGCAGCACAGCCGCCATGGTGCCGCGCTGTTTGTAAGCATTGCATCGGAACCGGCCCAGCCCTGGCACCGAGAACGAAAAATCGTCATCGCCCAAGTCGTGCAGCTTGTCCATCGGGCGGTCCATCATGCGATAGATCTCGGTAATGAGCTGCTCGCTGTCGGTGGGGGTCACATTTTCGCTCATGAGCGGTGTAAACTGGCCATGGACCTTTGCAATGACCGGCGATCCGGGCACCATGTAGATGTCCGATCCCAGCTGATCCATCGTCTGCTTAAGCAGTGTTATCAGTTCCATAGACTCGTCCTCACTCGCCATCTGGCGCTTGAATGCTTTCGCCTTCGCCGATCTCCGGCGGCTGAACGGGCATCGCCTTGTCATCGGCATCGGGCACCGGCAGGGATTCCGTTTCCTCGTCCTCATCGTCAAAGAACGCGCCCGTCTCCCCGTACACATCCATGTTGTCATCCGGCTTCCAGTCGGCTGTGTTCACGGCAACCTGACGTGTGACCTCGTAGCGCGGACCCGTCAGCAAGAGCGGCACGCGCATCGTCACTTCCAAATGGTTGTCCTGCTCTATGGGTATATAGCATGTGATCGCCATGGCATCCTCGCCGTCCTGTGTGACCTTCATGGCGATCTGGTCACCCACCAAATCCTTCACCGCGCGTTGATAGGCCGATAGGTCGCCCTGCGCTTGATCCCGTGCGCTCTTGAGCTGGCCGTCCAGCACACCGACCTCGCGCTGAACGCGGGATGTGGCTTCGAAGTAGGCGGTGGTGTGCGCCATGCTGCGATCCGACATGCGGCTGTCCGCCAGCGCGGAGATCAAGGTCAGAATGCCCATCGTGGTCAGACAGACCGCCACAAAGATCAGCAGCAGTGAGCTGGCGCCGGGGCCGACGCGGTACTGTCCGCGCGTTTGCTGCTTATCCATCAGCCAGCCACCTCCTCATCCGGCGCGTATGCGGCTACCGACAACGCGCACAGCGGCGCCGCATCCGCTTCCGTTTGGCGTTCATCTGTTACGCTGAAATTGCAATAGCCCAATGTGCCCGCCGCCATGCGCTCCTGCCCCAACTCCGCATGCAACGTCTGACGGTCGTGTTTTAATCGATAACTCCCGTCCTCTTGCAGCTCAAATCCGTGCGCCGCCAGATAGGCCGGCATGTCATGCTCACCCCGAAGCTGCTCCGCCCAGTCCTGGCACAGCACAGAAGCCTCGGAGACCATGGTGTTGTGGCGGCTCTTTAGGTGCGAACCCACGAACAGCTGCATCGCAGTGGCGGCCGTCAGCGCAAAAAACAAGATGACAATGACCAACTCCGTCAGGAGCACATTGGACTTGCTCGGTTGTTCGTACTTGGTGGTCATGCGGCATCACCGCCTTCTGGGCCGACCTGGCTGTCGAGCAACCTCAGGTGCATGCTGTATTCCTTGCCGTCCTTGCTCGTCAGGATCAGATGATAAAGATCGCCATGCTGGCTCATGTCGAAGCTGCCCACTTCGGCGATCAGCTCGCCCAGATCCGGATCAAACGCCTCAGCCTTGTCGATCACCTGTTCGTACACGCCGCCATAATTCGCGCCTTCGATGGGTGCGAAGTAGATGCGGGTCTCGTAGTCCTGCTCGCCCAGCGCGTTACTGATGCGCATGACCTGGTAATCGCCCTCCTTGCGGACGGAGACCAGCCCGGCCGAACCGCGCACTTTGCCGCTGATATAGCCGATGGTGGTGCGCAGTTCAGCGTTGCGCTCAGCTGCCGCGACCGCACTTTGGTATGCCTGTACGCCGATCAGCACCAACAACAGCGAGAACATGGCGTACGCCGCGATCAAAAGAAAGATGAACAGCCCGCTGATGCTGTGTTTTTGGTGTCCCTGGGCTTTCAAGTGACCGCTAGATGTCATCGGTTGCGTCATCGTCCACGGCCTCCTTTCCCAGTTCCAACACACGGATGGTCGGCATGATGTTTTCCGCAAAGGCGATGTATCGAACGATGAATCTTTCGTCATTCACGACAACACCGTAGTTCTCTTTGATGTATTCCAGCGTCGGCGGATAGCGGCCCTCGACCGCATAGCACGACACCGCGGCCCGTCGCAGCGCGTCCTTGAGCAACTTGGTCTGCTGTGCGCCGCTGCGCGTTTGCACGGAGGTTAGCCCGAACCAAATGCCCGCGACGACCGCAACAAACAGCAGGAGCGACAGAGTGGGCCTGATGTAGCGCCGGAAGGAGTTAACCTTGAACAGATGCATGACGCACCGCCTTTCAACAATCCTGTTCGGGCCCATCTCCATTACAGGATCGATGACATGATCGACACCATCGGGAGCATGACCGACAGCAGGATCGCACCGATGATAATCGACAGCAGCGCCACCATGGCCGGCTCAATCATCGCGACGGCTTTGGAGATGTTGTGGTCCAACTCCTCGTTGTACATATACGCAAGCTTGTTCATGACATGGTCCGTCTTGCCCGAAAGGAAGCCCATCTGGATCATTTTTCTGTGCAGTTTATCAAAGATGCCCGACTGCGCTATGGCCTCAGGGAACTGCGTGCCGGCCTTGACGCTCTCGGCGCAGGTCTCGATGCGCTTTTTCGCGGATGGATCATCGAACACATTCGCGATCAGGGGCAGCGCCTCTTCCAGCGGATAGCCTGAACCCAGCATCATCCCCATATTCGCAGCAAACTTCTCCGCCGTCATGCAATCATAGATGCGGCGCACGGGCGGGAAAATTTTGCCGACGGTCGCGATCGCCTGCTGGCGGTACTTGGTCTTGAGCAACACAACAACCGCCAGTATCACGACGATCAGCACCGCGACGATGATCAACACTGCGCTCCCCACGCCTTGACCGAAGTTCATGATGGCCAGCGCGCTTTCCGGCATCTCGGTGCCGAGAGACTTGTAGACCTGATCAAAGATCGGGAGCACCTTCCACACCAACACCAAGATGACCACAGCCATCATGGCCAGCAGGCCCAATGGGTAAAAGACCGCGTTCTTGATGGAATGACCGATCTTGGCTTCGCGCATATAGTAGACGCTGAGCGATGCCATGACATGGTCCAGCTTGCCGGTTGATTCGCCGATCTGGACCATCTCGACCAGGTACGGCGGGAACAGGCCTTCGTCCTTCAGCGCCTGATACAGCGAACCTGTGTCAATGACGCGCTGACGAATCCGCTCGAATGCCGGATAAGTGGACGTGCCTTTGTAGTTGTCTGCAAGTGCGTCCATGCCGTCATACAGGCTCACGCCGCTCGACAGGATCAACGAGACCTGCTCGCAGAACATGGACAGCTCCTCCGGCGGCATGTACTTGCCAGTTCCCTGTGTAGGCTGGTTCTGCGTGATGGTTTCTTGACTCATTTGTCTTGCCCTCCAAACGATATTGCATGTTTCCGCGTTGCATTGCTCAGTATCTGCGCTCTTCTGTGTAGTTCTTGGCGTCGCCGGCGCCGGTCGAGTTGAATGTGGCGTCTTTGCGAATCCACTCGCCGTCCAGCAACACCTTGTTCCAGGCATGGTATGTCTTGTCCGCATAGCCGATGACCATCTGGGTGGGAATCTGCTGCGTTCTGAGCATGCAGGCCATCAGCGCCGAGTAGTCAAAGCAGATGCCCAGGTTTTCGCGCAACACCTGGTCGATGTCGGGTAGGTATCCCGACTGCACCGTGGACGCGCGGATGTAGTGATAAGAGATTTCTTGTGTGCAAAACTTCCAGATCGCGTCAAACTTCTCCCTTTCGGTTGCCAGTCCGGCACACAACTCATTGGACTTCGCCACAGCCCTGGTGTCTTGATTGTAGTCCACATACTGATTCGGATACAGGTATGGGATGTACTTCGATGACAGCTCGACCTCGACCGATTTGCTGGTCAGCGCGCTGTATTTGGTGCCACTGATCTGTTCGAACAGGGCGATTTTGTACTTGCCGCTGCCCATCTGAAGTGGCAGCACCACATATTTGCCATCGCGTGGAATGTCGTAATTGTATTGGTTGTCACTCTTGGTCACGATGCACTTGACCCGCTTTGAACCTGACTTTGTGTATTTCACCATGACATATCCATCGTAGGCGTTCCCGTAGTCGATGACCACGCCCGATTTCTCGTATGTCTTTCCACTCGCACTGGGATATAGGCCCTGGTTTGGCTTGGGTGGGGCGGCCGCTGACGCCATTTGCAGCATCAGCACACACGCAAACAGCACCTCCAGAACCCATCTCCCCCGGCGGTTCACCGCGTTTTGCATAGGTCCTCCATTTGAAACGGCGGAAGCCAGTCTTTAAGAAAACTTCCATTCCACTTCATATTTATGTTCATACAGGGATAGTTTACCATATTTCGCCATAGCATGCAATATGCAGCGCGGAAAAGTTACATGGACACAGACACATCTTGTGATTGCGCATAAAAGCGGATTCGATTATCATTAAGGATGATGGCATTACACATGAGAGGGATCACATGCGCAAGAATGAAACCGCGCTGGCCTATGCCGGCATAGTTTTCGTCAACATCATCTGGGGCCTGTCGTTTATCGCCTCAAAGATCGCGCTTGCTTCGGGGTTTTCGCCGTTCACGCTGGCGCTGGTCCGATTCGCGATGTCCACGGCCATGCTCCTGCCGCTGACCCTTGTTCGCGAGGGAATGCCGCAATACACCAAGCGCGAATGGTTGCTGATGCTGCTCGCAGGGCTGTCGGGCATATCGCTCTATTTTTTGTTCGAATATCGGGGCCTCGAATACACCACCGCGGGCAACGCTTCGCTGATCTTAGCGGCGATTCCGGTGCTGACGATGATCGCCTCCGCCCTGATCCACAAATCGCGGTTTGGGCTCAGGATCTGGCTGGGCGTCGCAGCATCGCTGGCCGGCGTATACCTGGTGGTACGCTACGGGGCGGACGAGGGCGCAAAGAACGCGCTGCTTGGCAACCTGTTGATGCTTTGCGCGTGTCTGTGCTGGGTTTGTTATATCGAGCTGACAGGACTGCTTGGCGCGCGTCACAGCAGCCTGTCACTGACATGCTATCAAGGGCTGCTGGCCTCACTGACGCTGATACCGCTGAGTGTCGGCGAGAAAGTCGATTTTTACGCCGTCAGCGCGGGCGGCTGGTGGGCTGCTGTGTTTCTGGGTGTGCTGTGTTCCGCCGTGTGCTACATTCTCTATGCCCATGCCGTCCGCCACTTGCTGCCCATGCGCACCGCGCTGTTCATCAACCTCAACCCAATGTCCGCCGTACTGGGCGGTGTGTTGATGCTGGGCGAGACCGTAGGTGCGGTCCAGCTGGCCGGCGGCGGGTTGATTCTGCTGAGCATTGTCTACGTGAACTGGCAACTATCGAAGAACGCGCATCAAGGGAGCTGAATCCACATGGCATCACAGGACGCACTCAGAAAAGCGAGCAGGTTGTTCGATTTTGACCACGGTACCCTGTCCCTGATCCGCATCTGGGCCGGTTCGCCCAACCACATCTATGCATTTGCGCGTCAGGGCAAGGCCTACATACTGCGCGCGAGCAAAGGCACGACAGGCTGGGCGGACCGCACCCGTGCCGAGATGGATTTTCTTGATTACCTGGCCCGGCACGGCGCGCGGGTGTCGCTGCCGCTCGCATCCGGAAACGGCGCATTGGTGGAAGAGGT
>JAVBTW010000339.1:0-4272 GCA_031555975.1 Eubacteriales bacterium | reverse complement strand
AGCGGGATGCCGATGCCGCGCTCCGCCCACTGCTGTTGCAGTTTCTCGGTGTGGTGCGGCGTGGTTGAGATGTGCAGCGCTGTCACGTCGCTGGACATGTCCTTGGCGTAATCCAGCGTCTTGAGCGACGCCTTGTTCATGTTGTGGATCAGCACCACGCAGGGCAGCTTGTCGCCCGATTTGCTGGGCTCGTAGCGGTACGCATAGCCGTCCGCGCTGATCTCCTGAAAAAACCGGAAGTAGTGGTCATGGGTGACGGACATGAACGCCATCACCAGTGGAACCGCAATCAGCAGGAACCACGCGCCTTGACCAAATTTGCTGACGAACACAACCACCGTGCCGACCAGCGTGATCACCGCACCGATGGCGTTGATGATCGACTTGTGTTGCCAGCCTGGCTCCTTTTCCTTGACCCACTTCACAAACATGCCCGCCTGCGAGATCGTGAACGACACAAACACACCCACCGCGTAGAATGGAATCAGCCGGTGCGTGTCGGCCTGGAAGATGGTCATCATGATGCCGCCGACGATGAAGATGAACATGATGCCGTTGCTGAAGCTCAGCTTCGTACCCCGGTGCGAGAACTGATGCGGCATATAGCGGTCCTTGGCCAAGATCGACAGCAGGATCGGCAGTCCATTGTAGGCGGTGTTCGCCGCCAGCAGCAGAATCAATGACGTCGTGAACTGCAACACATAGAACATGGGACCGGCACCGAACACCGCATGCGCGATTTGCGACATGACGGTGACACCCGCGTGTTCCCTCGGCACAACGCGGAGGAAGCCGGCCAGTATGCTCGTGCCGCCAAAGATGAACACGATGATGACGCCAAGCAGGAGCAGCACATGCTTGGCCGTCTTTTGCGCGGGTTCCTTGAAGTTGGGAATGGCGTTTGAAACGGCCTCAACGCCCGTCAGAGCCGAGCATCCTGAGGAGAACGCGCGCAGGAACAGGACCAGCGTCAGGCCCTGCAGCGGCTGCATTGGGTAGCCCTCCGACGCGATCTGCTCAGTGGTATAGACGATGGGATGCAGCGTCCCCGATAACTCGCGCGCGAGGCCCGTGACGATCAGTATTGCCATCGACAAGATGAACGCGTAGGTCGGTATCCCGAATATTTTGCTGCTCTCACCCACGCCGCGCAGGTTGACCAGCGTGATCAGCGCGATACAGACCAGTGAGATCGGCACCTGATACCCCTCAAACGCGGGCACAGCCGCCACAATGGCCGCGGTGGACGACGATATGGAGACAGTGACCGTCATGATGTAGTCGATGATCAGACATGTCGCCGCCAAGAGGCTTGGACGGCGGCCAAAGTGTTCCTTGGACACGACATACGCGCCGCCGCCGTTGGGATAGTGGTTGATGATCTGTGTGTACGAAAAGACCAGCAGCACCAGCAGCAAAATGATGGGCAGGCTGACCCAGCCTACGTACGAGACCGCCATCAAACCCATGATGGGCACCAGCGCCATCAGGATCTCCTCGACCGCGTACGCCACAGACGATACCGCATCGCTGGCCATGATCGGCAGTCCCCACAGCCTGGACAAACGCTCGCCCATGAGTTGATCGTTCTTCAGTTCTTTGCCCAGCAGCACTTGTTTGATTCGTACCATGTGATTCATTTGCTTTTCCTTCTCTCAAGATCATGCCAGCCACTCTGAATGGGCATTCCACATTATAGGGCATCGGGTGGCTTTGATCAAGCGTATTTTGTACGCTTTTGGGTGCGAATTCTTGTTGTGTGTTCGTGCTGGCAAATGACCCCTTAATGAGCGGGCGCTCTGATCAGGTGAAGGGCGCCGCCTGAGGCCGGGGGGGGTCCTTCGCTGACGCTCAGGAGGACACGATGGGGACGGAGCGGCGTTCTTGCGGGTGATATGTATTGAGCGTTGGCGGGCTTGGCAGGATCTTCGTCGGCATGGTATAATGAGCGGGGTTCCAGTTCACAAGCAAGGTGGTGAATGGCATGATCACAGCCTCGCATCTCGTCAAGGAGTTTCGCGTCCGTGTGCGCAAGCAGGGGCGCTTTTCTGCGCTTCGCAGTCTCGTGGCCCAAGACTGCCGCATTGTGCGGGCCGTTGACGACATCAGCTTCGGCATCAACAGGGGCGAGATCGTCGGCTGCATTGGCAAGAATGGCGCCGGTAAGTCTACCACCATCAAAATGCTGGCCGGCATCCTCCGGCCCACGTCCGGTACCGTGACCGTCAATGGCCTTCATCCCGCCCAATCCCGCGAACAAAACGCGCGACAGATTGGCGTGGTGTTCGGTCAAAAGACCCAACTGTGGTGGGATGTGCCGCTGATCGAATCCTTCCGGCTGTTGAAGGAGATCTACGGCATCGAGCGGACGGTCTATGATCGCAATGTCGCGGCCTACACGTCGATGCTGGGGCTGACCGATATCTTGGACAAGCCCGTGCGCCAAATGAGCCTCGGCCAGCGCGTCAAGTCGGACATCTGTGCCGCGCTTTTGCACGATCCGCCCATCCTGTTTTTGGATGAACCCACCATCGGCGTGGACATCTTATCGAAAAAGTACCTGCATGATTTCATCATCGAACTCAATCGCGATCGCCGGACCACCATCCTGCTCACCACCCACGACCTGGGCGACATGGAAAAGCTGTGTTCGCGCGTCATGATCATCGATGAGGGCAAACTCATGTATCAAGGCACATTGCGTGACATGACGAATGCATATGGGCAGACCCGTTCGCTGCTCGTGCAGTTCGATGGCGATGCGCCGGAGTTCGAGGTGCCTCAAGCGCACCTCGTCGAACGCGACGGGAACAGTCGGCTGTATCAGTTCAATCGGTTCGAAACCACGCCGTCGGCGCTGATCCACTACATCAATCAGCGCCGCCAGATCGTGGACCTGCAGGTAATCGAACCTACGATCGAGGAGATTGTGAGGAACCTGTATGAACGCAGCGGGCATCCGTAGGCGACGCGCATTTTGGGCCTTTTTTCGCAATGAGTTTTATAATGTGTCCGCGTACAAGGCCTCGTTTTGGATGCGGATGGTCTATAACATGCTGATGATGTACTCCGTCGGTTATGTCTGGCGCGCGCTGTATGCGTCCGGTGCGGGCAATGCGTCTGTGCCGCTGCCGCTAATGATCACCTACGCGGTGCTCGGCATTGTGCTCGAATCGGTGATGCATCCCGGCAACGGCCCGCAAACCTACATGGCCGGACAGGTTCGCAGTGGCGCCATCGAAATGGACATCCTCAAGCCCATGGATTTTCAATTCCAGATGCTGGCCAAAAACATGAGCTCGATGCTGGTGCGCGTGGGGATTTTGGTCGCCCCGTCGCTGGTCTTGGCCGGTTTCTTGTTCGGGTTGCAACGGCCCACCGCCTTGGGGCTTACGGGATGTGTGATCAGCTTGTGCTTGGGCATGGGCGTCGGTTTCATGCTCAACTTCATGCTTGGACTCACAGGGATGCTCACCATGCACATTCGCAACATCAACTGGGGCTACAACGCCACGGTTCGGTTCTTTTCAGGCCAGATGGTGCCGCTGTGGATTTTCCCCGGTGCGCTGTCGGCCGCGGCAGACCTGCTGCCGTTTCGGTGTCTGTATGCAATTCCCATGACCATCTATATCGGAGAGGCTGCGGGGACCGACATGCTGGCGCTGCTGGGCATTCAGGTTGCGTGGCTCGCAGTGCTGTTTGTGTGTTCGCGGCTGTTGATGCGGCATGTGTGCGAAAAGCTGATGATTCAGGGGGGCTAGCTGATGATGAGAAACCTTCGCCTCTATGTCCAGCTGATCCGCGTCGCGGTGCTGAGCAAGACACAGTACAAGGCGGACTTTGCCATGGGCCTTTTGAGCATCTTCATCCTCAACGCGGTGAATATCGCGCTGATCGGCATTTTGGTGCGAAGTTTTAAGACCCTCGGCGGTTGGGACCTCTGGGACCTCCTGTTTTTGTATAGCCTGTGGATGCTGAGCCGCGGCATTTATCAGACGCTGTTTTGGCACATTGCGGACATGGAGACACTGATCGTGTCAGGCGGATTCGACGTCTATTTGACTCGGCCGTTGAGTCCGTTTTTGCAACTGCTGGGTCGCGACATCAACTACATGGGGTTTGGGGATATACTGGTTGGCCTGTGCGGCTTTGCGATGGTCTATCAACGGCTGGTCCTTCATTGGAGCGCGGGGGAGTGGGGCTATTTTGTGCTGTGCATCCTGTCCGGTGCGACAATAGAACTGGGCATCGCCTGGGTCTGCGCCAGCCTCT
>JAVBTW010000219.1:0-2526 GCA_031555975.1 Eubacteriales bacterium | reverse complement strand
TGGCGAAGATGGCGTCCGCCTCACCCTTGGCTCTGCGGCGAATCTGCTCCGCCTCTGCCTCTGCTTGGAGTTCGATTTCCTTTTTGCGGATCTCGGCCTTGACCAGCACGTCCGCTTCCAGCGTGGCTTGCTCCCTGGCTGCGCGGGCCTCTTCTGCCTGACGCTCCGCGTCATAGGCTTCGTGCAGCGCCTGGGCGGACTGGATCTTTTCAGCTGCCATGGCCAGCTTCAGCGCCTCTGCCTCGCGCTCGCGGCGGATCGCGTTGGATTTGGCCACGGCGGCCTGGGCTTCGTTTTCGCCCTGGATGGCGGTGGAGTTCGCGCTGGCGACCTGGATGCGCTCGTCGCGCTGTGCGTTGGCCTCGCCGATTGCGCCGTCGCGGTCCTGCTCAGCCACGCTCTTCTTGGCGTCGTTGATGGCCTTGGCCGCGGCCTCCTTGCCCAGCGCTTCAATGTAGCCAGATTCATCATTGATGTCCGTCACGTTCACGTTGATGAGCCTAAGACCGATCTTTTTCAGCTCCGTCTCCACATTGCCGCTGACCGCTTCCAAAAATTTGTCGCGGTCCGTATTGATCTCCTCTATGTCCATCGTGGCAATCACCAACCGCAACTGACCAAAGATGATGTCCTTTGCGAGCTCCTGGACCTCTTGCAGCTTCAGGCCCAACAGGCGCTCCGCGGCGTTCTGCATCACGCCCGCTTCTGTCGAAATGCCCACCGTGAATCGGCTTGGCACATCGATGCGGATGTTCTGACGCGATAGTGCGTTTTTCAGATCCACCTGAATGGAGATGGGCGTCAAGTCCAAGTATTGATATGCCTGCACAACCGGCATAATAAACGCCGCTCCGCCGTGGATGCATCGCGCCGAGCGTGTGGAGCCATCCTTGTTCTGGCCCACGTTGCCATAGATAACCAGAATCTTGTCCGACGGACACTTGCGGTAACGGCTCAGCAGCAGCACCAACAGTGTAAACAACAGCACAATGACAACCGCAATGATGGCGACAATCTCAACCTGCATGATTCTTTCCTCCTAAACCTTGCGTTCGCTCGGGGCCACGATCAGTGCGCCGTCCTCGGCGCCGGTGACGATCACGCGTTCGCCGACGCGCATGGGCATGGATGAATCGGTCATGGCTTCCAACTCCGCCAATCGTTCCTGGACCAGCACTGTGACCTTGCCGCGACCGGACCGGTCCGCGGGTACGGTCATGTACACCGTCGCTACGGCGCCGACCGCATTTTTCAGGTCCAGATTGCCCGACTGTTGCAGCTTCGCCATCGCCCTGAGGGCCATCGCCATCAGCACCATCGCCGCGATGCCCGCGCCTGAGCCCAGCACCACCGCGATCAGCCCCGGCACGCCCATCTTCGTCAACAGCAAGCCTGTCCAGCCAAACAACGCCAGAAAAGCGATCACCCCACGCAGCGTGAACACATGCAGCGAGTCGTGGGCATGGTCGTGGTCCATATCGTGAATGTGCCCATGGTCGTGGTCGAAATCCGTGTCCGCATCCGCGTCGGTCTCGGCCTCAAAGCCCATGTCATCGCCGTCCAGTCCGCTGGTGTCCGCTGCGTCGCCATCGGCGTCGCCATGCCCCGCGCCAATCAGCAGCATCACCAGGTGAATCACCAGTGCAAACGAGCCACCCAACGCGATGTATGCAAAGACCTGCTGCAGCGGCGCCATCGCGCTCATCCATGCCTCCATGCCCATCGCCCCCTTCACGATCATTGTACCACCATTGCGTCCCATTGTACACCAAACGGGCCGAATTGGACCCAGTTTGGCGCGAAAGCAGCGGATTGTGGGTTGAAAGCGCCGCCCCGATCACAAAAAAGAGGCCAGCACAAATTGCTGGCCCCACCATTCGGACAAAGATCCCCTGTTTCAGTTTATGTCGGGCAGGAGGGCTTTGTCAGACTGAGCACGCCGGCTTTCTCGGCGCGCTCAGCTGGCTGTGCTTACTTCCGCTTCAAAAAGCTCGGCACGTCCGGCGTGAACCCGCGCCGACTCTGCTGCCTGTTGTCCTCGTATCCGTCCTCGTAAACCCGCTCCTCGCGCGGCGGCGCCACCGGTTCCGTCTCGCGACGATAATCTGCAAACGCGTCGTTCGCATCGTCAAGATAGCTGCGCTCGGCCCTTCTCGTGTCGCGGCGATCTCCGAACAGGGGCATGACCTCCGGGCTGTCCGCGTAACGCTGTTCGCGGCTGGGCGTGGACTGCACCGGCTGGCCCTCGAAGGGGTCTGTCGGTTCCTCGCGGCGCTGGTTGCGCTTGCCCGTGCCACCGGTGGGGAATGTCTCCTTGCCAAAGCCGGTGGCGATGACCGTGATCTTGACTTCGTCGGTCATGCCCTCGTCGATGCCCGCACCGAAGATGATGTTGGCTTCCGGGTCCGCAGCCTGGGTGATGAGCTGCGCGGCCTCGTTGATCTCGATGATGGAGGTGTCCGGACCGCCGGTGATGTTGATGAGCACCGCGCGCGCGCCGTCGATGGACGTTTCCAGCATGGGACT
>JAVBTW010000203.1:0-9366 GCA_031555975.1 Eubacteriales bacterium | reverse complement strand
TCTACCCTGGCGACCTGAGCCTCGCTCCGTTCGCGGATAAGCTAGCCGGGTACAGGCATTCAAAAGGGGCCATCCAGTTTCCGCTGGATCAGCCCATCGATTATGAGTTCATTGCGGAAATCACGCGGTATCGGGTCAAAGCAACTGCCGGGAAAGGAAAACACTCATGTTCGACAAAGGAGCGAACATAATCACTTACTACGAAATCACAATATATAAAAGGGAGGAACACACCATGGATTACAGGCAGGAATTCTCGAAACTCATGGCGGAGACGAGCGACTTGGCACTGGCAACCGTAAGCGGAGACGCGCCCAACGTCGCGGCAAGCAGCGCGCCGCATCGATTCTCATCCATGTGCTTCATCGCGGCGGACGATGTGGATCAGTAGCACGATGATTTTGCCATGTGATAAGAATCCAGTAAAGCTGCCCGAGATTTCGGGTGATTTGCTGGATATTTGCTTGTGTATCCATGAAAATTTTTGCAGCAGTGGATCGATTGTGCAACGATTGCCAATTCTATACGTCAGAGTCATATAGGGCGAACTTGTGCCCTTTTACAGATTGTTCAACAAAACGGTCTGGTTTTTCTTCAAATCAAGCGTATACTGATTGGATACCAAATCAGATACGAAAAGAGGTGACCTGTGTGCAGATGCAGGACGAACAGCTGACCATTCGCAGAGCCACGGGGGGCGACGCACAGGCATTTGAGCAACTCATGCGCGTGCACGAAGGCAGGATGTATGCCGTGTCGCTTCGCATGTGCGGCAACCGCGAGGACGCGCTGGACTGTACTCAGGAGGCCATGCTCCGCATTTACCGCGCCATGGGCAACTTCAAGGGCCAGTCGTCATTTGCGACATGGGTATACAGAATCACCATGAACACCTGCCTGGATGAACTGCGGCGGCGCAAAGTGCGCACGTCCGCTTCGTTGGACGCGTTGCTGGACACGGGCTGGTCGCCCTCGGATGAGGAGGACACACCCGAGCGCCATTCCATCGCATCCGAACAGCGGCGCACACTAGAGCAGGCCATCGCGGGTCTGCCCGAGGATATGCGCGCGGCGATTGTGCTTAGGGACGTGCAGGGATTCAGTTACGAGGAGATTGCGACCATGCTTTCAGCGAATGTCGGCACCATCAAATCCCGCATCAGTCGGGGTCGCGAAAAGCTGCGCGAAGTGCTGATGCGCCAGCCGGAACTTTTCGGCCGGTATCCGGTCTAAATATTGACAGAAAGGAGGGGAGAGCTTTGAAACAAATCATGAGCTGCGAGCAGTTCCAATCCAGCTTGGATCCGTACCTCGACAACGAACTGAATCCGATGCAGCGCGCTGCGTTGATCGAACATGCGCGCGTGTGCCCGGAATGCGGGGAACGGCTGGAGTTGGCCACGAGGCTGATGACCATGTGCGCGGAGATGGACGAAGGTGTGCAGATGCCGCTCGACGGCCAAGCCGCTTGGCGCAAGGCCATTCGCGACGAGGCGCAAACCGCCAGAAAGCCTGTTCGGTTGCCCGCGTTCGTGCGCGGATTGTCCGGTTTGGCGGCCGCCATGCTGCTGATTGCCGGGGGCACGTTCGCATACCAAAATCGGGGACCGCTCTCCCTGGGGACGCTCAACTCAGCAGAATCCACTGCGCGCTACGAAGTGCCGGCGGCGAGCGCCGATCGCAGCTCCGGCGAGGCCAAATTCTCCCCGCTGACTTTTGCAGGCCCCAAGGGTGTGCTGATGGTGGCGGACGACGCGGGGAACATGACCCAGGGCGAACCGGAGATGTCGGACGTTGATGCCGAGGCCACCATGGACGAGGCCGCGACCGATCAAAAGGCGGTCACGGAATTTGGCATCGTGCAGCCGCAATCGAGCTTTGACCCCAGTGTGGACAAGGCGGACATCAAGGAAGTGCGATACGCGTCGCGCAGCATTGAAACCACCGATTTCACCGGCGACTTGGAGACGGTGAAGAACCTGGTGGAGGAGTATGCGGGCCGCTTTGATGACCAATCGATCTACGGCGCGCCCATTGAGCCGGGTCAGGATCGCGGTCGCGAGGCTTACTTGAGTGCGCGCGTCCCGACAGCGGACTTGGACGCTTTTCTGACATCGCTGGACGCGGTGGGCACTGTCACCGCCCAAGGCGAGAGCAGTCAGGAGATCACCAAGCAATACTATGACGCCCAGACGCGATTGGCCAGCCTGGACCAGTTGCACCAGGAGCTGGAAGCCATGATTCCCCAAGCCCAGGGCGTCAGTGAACTGATTGAGATCAAGCGCGAGTTGGCGAATGTGGAGGCCGAGACCGAAAGCCTCAATACCCAGTTGAGCGCGTGGAACAATGATGTCAACTATGCCACCGTCAGCATCAACCTGAGCGAAGTGGCCGACAAAAAAGCCGTTCAGGCGATTGACTCCGCATCGCTGGCAGAGCGCGTCAATGAGGGATTCGTGGAATCCATCAACAAGTTTGGCGCGTTCACCCAAGACATGCTGGTCTTCTGCGTGACGTTCTGGCCGTGGCTCGTGCTGGCGCTGATCGTGCTGATTGTGGTGTGCACGTCGGTGCGGAGGCGGAGACGGAATCGGGCGTAATCGGACGCATCATGAAGGCCCTTCCCGGTGAGACGGGGAGGGCCTTCATATGTGTTAGGTACTGGAGCGAGGCTCGATCCTGTCCAGCATGTATCGAGCGAAGGCGTCCTCGGTCTCGGCGTCACGGGGCATGGGGACACCGCCTACATAGTCGATGAGGGCGGATTGGACGAGGGGATGGTAGCATGTGGGCAGGTTCCGCAGTCCCCATTCACCGCCGCCCTGCTTGGACAACACGGTGTCGTCCCTGATCAATGCGAGTACCCGGCACAGGTTCAACACTATATAGACTGGATTTTGCCTGATGTCTGTCCTCGCGTTGCGCACATCGGCCCAGATGCTGTCCAGATAATTCGCGCGGGGCACCGAGCCGAACACCTCGGCGACGGGCGCGCCGCAGAGCGGGTAGCCCACGGCGCGGATCACGGTAAAGTGGGCGGCCAGATCCGGATCAGCGCGCCGTGGATGGTGGATCAGCGAATCGGGGTCAGTGCGGGCCGCATCTGACCACATGGGCGAGAAATGCAACTCGTAGGGCGTTGGGTAGACAAAATCGACGCAGTGCGCCCGCAGCACGACGCTCATCTCCAGGCCCTTGGGTGGCGCATCACAGCCCAATGCCAGCATTGCCGACAGCAGTTTTCGACAGGCATCGTCCGTCAGCGGGCGCTCCGTCACCGCGATGAAATCCACATCGCTGCGGTCCCAGCGGAAGCAGCCAAAGGCGATGGAACCGTGGATGTACAGGCCTGTGAGGTTGCCTTGCAGGATGGACAGAAAAGCGGACTCAATGCGGTGAAGCAAGGATTTCGTGGGCATCACGCTCACCTCCGGACGAAGGAAATCGCGGCGGTTGTTACCGGAAAAGCGGGCAATGCGCGCTGTTGGCGGGGCGCATACGCGCTACCCCAGCGCCGCGCAGGTCTCCTTCAACTGAGCGATGATCTTCAGCTTTTGCGGGCACTTCTCTTCACACGCGCCGCACTCAATGCAAGCCGTTGGCGCTTCGCCCGCTTCCTTTTCCCATTCGTTGACGCGGTCTTTGACCGGCACCGCCAGCTTCTGGTACTCCGCCTTTGCGTACGCTGTCAGCCCGTACACGCGGTGATAGTTCATCAGTGTAAAGCAGTCAGGGATGTTGATCCCTTGCGGACAGGGCATGCAGTATTTGCAACCTGTGCAGTACAGGTCCATCAACCGCTTGTTTTCTTCGAGCATGGCATGAACCTTTTGGGTCTCCGCCTCGGTCAAAGGACCTTCGATCGACGCGACGCGCGCGTTCTCTTCGAGCATCGACAGGTTCTCCATGCCGCTGAGCGCGATGTGTACATTCGGGTTTGAGAGCACGAACCGCAGCGCCATTTCGGCGGTGGACTGCACGTCCCGGCCCAGCATGCGCTTGACCACGTCAGAAGGCGCGCCGAGCCTGCCGCCGCCCACAGGCCCCATGATCACCACGCCCAATCCCTTTTCGCGGGCATAGGCGATGCCGTCCGCATTGGACTGGTCCAGCAGGTTATACTGGCAGAGCACACTCTCAAACATGCCGCTGTCGATGATCGGGATCATGTTCTTGGGATCGTCGTGGAACGAAAAGGACAGGTGCTTGATCAGGCCTTCACTGAGCGCCTTGCGCGCGGCGTCCAGCGGGCCGTCCTTGACGTCAATCTGCGTACGGTAGGTTTCCAGGCTGATGCCCCACATGTGATAAAAGTCGATATAGTCCGTGTCCAGTTTCGTGAGCGAACCCTCAAGCCGCTTGCGCCAATCGCTGCCGCTGGCGTTCTCGATGGGGTTCTTGGTTGAGAGAGTAACCTTGTCGCGCCAGCCCTTGAGCGCCTTGCCGCAGGCCACTTCGCTGTCCTGGGCACAGTAACCCGGCGCGGTGTCCAGATAGTTTACACCCAGCTCAAACGCGCGATGAAGCAATGGGGTGGACTTGTCATAGTCAACGCGCTTTTTACCGCCCTCTTCGATCATCGGCAGCCGCATCGCCCCGAAGCCCAGCGCCGACATGTGGATCCCCGTCTTGCCAAAGGTTTTGTAGATCATCGGATACCCCTCCGTTTTGTGCGTGTTAGGGTGTGTTGATATTACCCGAAATGCCCAGATTCCTACGGGTTTTTGCGTCTGGCAAGGCGATTTCCCGAAGGAATACCGGTGGTATTTCGAGGGAAGCAACGCGGCCAGACACAAAAAGACGTGGAAGATGGGCGTTGAGCGGTAGTGTCAACTCGCCCTAGAATATCAGTTCCGAGACCGCTGCAGCCCTAGTTTTCAGGATCGACATCTCCTCGTCTGTCAATGGCGGCGGGTTGCCGTGGTACTTGCCCAGGATGCTGAGGCCCAGCCGCAGCATGCGCACATCTCCGGGACTCACAGCCAGCGATACATCCTGCATCAGCGTGAACCGCAGCGCCAGGTCCGCCAGATCGGCGTCATCGACGATGGGCCGGTACCAGCACTTGTCATAGCCATCATCATTGGACTGCTTAGGCCCGAAGGCCAGCGCCTTGATGGCCGGGCGGGCCATGTTCTGACGAGCGGCTTCCGCAAGCGGCCCTTGGCCCATGCCCTTGTTTAACCACAAGGCCCAGTTGATGGGGAACAGCATACTGTCGAAAACACCGGTCTCGAGCAGCCGCATGGCGCCCGCGTCGCTGTGGCTGGAGAAGCCGATGTGCCGCACCAATCCCTCCTTCTTGGCGTCCTTCAGCGCCTCCAACGCGCCGCCGGGGGCCAGCGCCTGGTCTATCTCCTCGGGCGACGTCAGCGCATGGAGCTGGTATACGTCAAAATAATCGGTGTGCAGCAGCTTCATCGATTCGTGCAGTTCGTAGAACAACCCGTCGCGGTCCCGCTTGCCGCTCTTGCAGGCCAGCAGCACATCCTTGCGGAAGGGCTTCAGTGCCGGGCCCAAGATGTCCTGCGCGTTGCCGTAGCTGGGCGCCACGTCGTAGTAATTGATGCCGGCGTCAAACGCCTCTTTGACGATCTCATTCGCCTCCTGCTGTGGCGTGTTCATGACCACGATGCCGCCGAACGCAAAGATCGACGCGCTGAGACCTGTCTTGCCCAAGGTTCTCAATTCCATGTGCTAACGCTCCCTTCCACAAACGGATACTTTTCATAAATTCACTCATAATAAATTATATACGCAAACAATGGAGATTACAACCACAACCGATTCATTCATTGCATTCGCCCAACTGTTGTGATAGAATATTGCATGCTGATTTTTTAGAGGAGCTATGATCATGAGCCGAATGATTGGGGAAAGGGTCGTGCTGCGCGAGTTCAGGCCGGAGGACATCTCGGGCATGCGCGCTTGGGCAACCGACGGCAGCGTGACGCGGTTCCTTTCCAACAGATACATCGCGCCGCACACATGGGAACAGACAGAGACCAATTTGCGCGCCTATCTGGACGGCGACGCGGGCGGCGTGAACCTGGTCATCGCCGAGAAGAACAGCCTCGGTTATCTCGGCCAGTGCAACCTGATGATGATTGACCAGCAGGCAAGAAGGGCCAAGTTGGCCATCGTGCTGCCACGAGAAAACCAGGGCAAAGGATATGGTTTTGAGGCGATCAAAATGCTGCTCGCGTTCGCGTTTGATCAGATGAACCTGAACCGCGTGATGCTGGAGGTCGCCATGGACAACCGGCGCGCCGTCGCGCTGTACGAGCGCTGCGGGTTTGTCCATGAGGGCAGGCTGCGACAAGAATACTACCAGGATGGGCAGTATAAAGACATACTGGTGATGGGTGTTTTGAGGGACGAGTGGAGAAGCACGCGCATTGATTGAGTGTATGCCAGGTTCACGATGACCTGCCCTGGTCGTAAATGACGGAATTGGAGCGAAGCGAGATGAACATTGTCATCGTTGGTGACGGTAAGGTTGGGTACACGCTGGCGGAATACCTGTCAAGGGAGGCGCACGATGTGACCATCGTGGACCGCAACCTGCAGGCGCTAAACAAGGCCCAGGACACACTGGACGTGATGTGTGTGCGCGGCAACGGCGCGAACGTCTCCACATTGGTTGAGGCTGGAGTCAAGGATGCGGACATGATCATCGCGGTCACCACATCGGACGAAACGAACATGGTGTGCTGCTTGATGGGCAAAAAACTCGGCGCGAAGTATGCCATCTCGCGGATCCGCGACCCGGAATACACCGATAGCTTGCAGATGCTGCGCGAAGAACTGGAAATTGATATGGTGATCAATCCTGAGCGGGCTGCGGCCATGGAGATCTCAAGGCTGCTCAGGTACCCGTTCGCGACGAACTTGGAGACTTTCGCCCATGGCCGTGTCGAGATGGTGGAGTTCACCGTTTCGGCCTCGGACGAGTTGGCGGGCGTGCCGTTGCGCGCACTGAGCAAACGGTTTTCCAAGATCCTTTTCGGTGCGGTGGAGCGCGACGGCGAGCCGCTGATTCCCTGGGGCGACTTCGTGATGAAGGTGGGCGACAAGGTCCACGCGGTGGGTGAAGCTGCTGGCATTTCTCACTTTTTCCGGCGGATTGGCCGGAACACGCAGCGGGTGCGCAGCGCGTTGCTGATTGGCGGCGGGCACATTTCGTACTATCTTGCGCAGGTGATCGAGGACATCGGGGTCGAGCTGAAGATCATCGAGATCAACCCCGCGAAGGCGGAGCTGTTGAGCGAGAAGTTGGAGCACGTGCAGGTGGTGTGCGGCGATGGGACAGACCAGGAACTGTTGGAATCGGAGCACATTCGGGCGACGGATGCGCTGGTCTGCCTGACGGACCGTGACGAAGAGAACTTGATCACGGGGCTATACGGTGTCAAGATCGGGGTGCCAAAGGTCGTGGTGAAGGTCAACCGCCTCAACTATCTGGACCTGATCGGGAACTTGGGTGTGGAGAGCGTAATCAGTCCCAAGATCACGACGGCGACGGTCATATTGCGTCAGGTGCGGGCGCTGGCGATCTCGCAGGGGGCTGCCGCTGAGAAGATTTATCGGATCATGAATGGCGAGGTTGAAGCGCAGGAGTTCACGGCTGCCGCGGGGGCGAGGTATCTAGGCAAACCGCTGAGCCAGTTGGGGATCCGAAAGGGTGTACTGGTGGGCGTGATTGTGCGAAACCGCAAGGTCATCATCCCGTTCGGCGCGGACCACATTGAGGCGGGCGACCGCGTGGTCTTGATCGCCAAGACGGGCCAGGTGATGGGCCTGGAAGACGCGCTGCAAGGCGCGTAAACATGCATCCACAGTTGCTCAACATGGTCCACCGAGCCACGCCATTGTCAAGAATAGGCCCCATCTTTGCGAAGGACGTATGATGCACACATGAACAAGTCGCTGGTTTTCCGGCTGTTGGGTCGGATTTTGTTGGTCGGAGCGGCGGCGCAATTGATTGCGTTGCTGGTGGCGTTGCTATACCATGAAGGCGACTGGTTGCCGCTGTTGGTTTCTGCGTTGATCGCGGGTGCGGTGGGCGGGCTGCTACAGTTGATCCCAAACACCGGCGAGACGCTTCGCGCGCGCGAGGGTCTGGCGACGGTTGCGCTGTCATGGGTTTGTCTGTCGGCGTTCGGGGCGCTGCCGTTCGTGCTGGGCGGTTATGTGACGTCGTTCACGGACGCTTTCTTTGAGACCGCATCAGGATTCACGACGACAGGTTCCACGATCCTGACAAATGTGGAGGCGCTTCCGAAGGGAATCTTGTTTTGGCGCAGTTTCACGCACTGGATCGGCGGCATGGGCGTGCTGGTGCTGTCGCTTGCGATTCTGCCAAAGATGGGTGCGCGCACGTTGAATCTGTTGAAGGCGGAATCGCCGGGACCGACGCCAAGCAAGCTGGTGCCGCGCATCGGAAACACGGCGCGGATTCTGTATCGGCTGTATCTGGCGATGACCGTATTGTTGGTGGTCCTGTTGCTGTGCTGCGGCATGAACCTGTACGATGCGGTGATCCACGCGTTTGGATCGGCGGGCACAGGCGGCTTTTCGAACTACAATCTGAGCATAGGCCACTTCAACAGCCCGGCGATCGAGCTGGTGATCGGCACATTTACGCTGCTGTTTGGTGTGAACTTCTCGCTATACTATTACATGGCTCATCACAACAAGCGCCTGGTGCTGAAAAACACGGAATTGCGCGCCTTTATTGGGATTGTGGTGGCGGCGATTGTGGTGATCGCAGTGAACATCCTGCCGACGCACACGGACATCTGGCACGCGCTGCGGGCGTCGTTTTTCCAGGTGAGCACGATCGTTTCCACGACGGGGTTCAGCACGGAGGACTTTAACCTGTGGCCGGAGCTGAGCCGGTGGGTGATTGTGCTGCTGATGTTTGTGGGCGCCTGCGCGGGTTCGACGGGCGGCGGGATGAAGGTTGTGCGGCTGTCGATGCTGCTCAAGAGTGTGAAGCGTGAGGTGAAGCGCGCGATCAATCCGCGGAGCGTACAGACGGTGAAGATGGACGGGCGTGCGGTAGAGGAGTCGGTGCTGAGCCAGGTGACGGTGTTTGCGTTCGCGTATGTGTTTCTGATCCTGGGCGCGACGCTGGTTGTGGCGGCGGACGGGTATTCAATGGAGACGAACTTTACTGCTGTGTTGTCGGCGGTGAGCAATATTGGGCCTGGTTTCGGTGTCGTGGGGCCGATGGGCAATTATACGGGATTCTCGGTGCTGAGCAAGTGGGTGCTGGCGGTTTGCATGTTGGCGGGCAGACTCGAGATCTATCCGATGCTGATGCTGCTCACCCCAGGCTCGTGGAAGCGCAACTAAACTGAT
>JAVBTW010000295.1:0-3092 GCA_031555975.1 Eubacteriales bacterium | reverse complement strand
TTTGGGGACTGGCGAAGAAGTACAGGATCCCCGTCGCCGCGGTGGGGGATAAGCCGGTGAAGGGAAAGGCAGTTGTGTTGAGGTTGTAGAACAAGGGGCTGTCGCGCTATCGCGGCAGCCCCTTATGAGCTTAATCTATATTACGCATTCTCCGGCGCCAGCAGCCCGTAGTTCCCGTCCTCCCGCTTATACACGACACAGGTTCCGTTGGACTGATCATCAATGAACAGGAAGAAGCTGTGACCCAGCAGTTCCATCTGCGCAATGGCGTCCTCCACGGTCATGGGCTTCATGGTGAACCGCTTGGTCTTGACCAGTGTGCGCTCCTGCTCAGGGACTTCGTCGGCCGTGTCGTCCGCAGCTTCGAACGCGCCGACGCGCAACCGCTTGTCTAGCTTGGTCCGGTGCTTTCGGATCTGGCGGATGACCTTGTCCACGGCCTTGTCAATGCAGGTGTACATGTCCTCGCCGGTCTCTTCCACGCGCAGGATGGTGCCGTCCAGATGAATGGTGATTTCTGCGCAATTCAGCGATGCCTTTTGTTGGCTCAGCTTGACCTGGACTTCGGTGGACTCCTTCAGAAACCGGTCCAGCTTGGTTGTCTTCTTTGTGATCCAATCGGTCAGCGCCTCGTTGACGGCCACACTTTTGGTTGCGATTGTGTTGATGCGCATATGTATGTCCTCCTGTTGCTCAATAGTGTCTCACGGTCGTGATGGTGCCATCATGTGCCATTGGCATCGCCCTCTTTCCGAGGTAGTATAGATTGTATTCGCGAGCCTGTCCCGGATTTCCTGCATGACCAACACAAAATTTTTACAATGGCCGCACGCGAGGGGCTTTCTGCGTGTGAACGGCATCGGCGTCACAGTAACTTCCCCAGGAAATCCTGCGTTCTTTTGTTCTGTGGATGCCCGAACACCTGCTGTGGCGTTCCCTCTTCCATCACAATGCCTTCGTCCATGAACAGCACGCGGTCGCCTACTTCCCGAGCAAACCCCATTTCGTGTGTCACCACCACCATCGTCATGCCGTCCCGGGCCAAGCCCTTCATTACGTCCAACACCTCGCCAACCATCTCCGGGTCCAGCGCCGATGTGGGTTCATCAAACAGCATCACGTCCGGGTCCATGGCCAGCGAACGCACGATCGCGATCCGCTGCTTCTGCCCACCTGACAACTGCGCCGGGTACGCGTTTCGCTTGTCCGTCAAGCCCACCCGCTCCAGCAGTGCCATGCCCTTTTGGTCGGCCTGATCCTGTGTCAGAATCTTCAGGTGCACCGGCGCCAGCGTGATGTTTTGCAATACCGTCTTGTGCGGGAACAGGTTGAACTGCTGAAATACCATGCCCATCTTGCGCCGAATGCGGTTGATGTCCACGCGCTTTGCCGTGATGTCCTCACCTTCGAACAGGATCTGGCCGCTTGTAGGGGTCTCCAGCAGGTTCAGGCAGCGCAGGAACGTACTCTTGCCAGAGCCGCTGGGGCCGATCACCACGACCTTTTCGCCCTTTCGGATGTGCTGATCGATGCCGCACAGGACGGTCAGTTCGCCAAACTGTTTCTTAAGTTTGATTGTGCGAATCACCTTGACGCAGCCTCCTTTCAAATCGACCGAAGATCTGCGTGAGTCCCAGCACGATCACCAGGTAGATTGCCGCCACCGACAGCAGCGGGAAATACGGCGAGTAGGTGCGGCTTCGAATGTAGTCACCCGCCTTGGTCAGGTCCATTAGGCCGATAAAGCCAACGACGGAGGTCTCCTTCAGCAGCATGATGAACTCGTTGAACAGGCTGGGCAGGATGATCTTCACCGTCTGCGGCAGCACGATCAGCAGCAAGGTGGCGCCGGCCGACATGCCCAGGCTGCGCCCGGCCTCCGTCTGACCTTTGTCCACGGCGAGGATGCCGCTGCGCACCATTTCGGACACGTACGCCGCGCTGTTCAGGCCGAATGTGAACATGCCGACCACGATCTTTGGCCCGGAATAGCTCAGCATGATGATGTTATACATGATCAGCAACTGCACCACGACCGGTGTGCCGCGGATCAGGCCGACATAGCCCGTCGCGATGCCGCGCAGCAGCTTGAACTTGCTCAGCCGCATCAGCGCCAGCAGACAACCCAACACCATGCCCAGCAGTGCCGCGCACAACGCGATTTGGACCGTGACGCCGAGGCCCTCTAGCAGCATCTTCCAGCGGTCGCCCTCGATGAGGTTGAAGTGAAACTGATAGACGATCTCCGCCCACCAGGCTTGGATGGTATCCAATGCGAGTCCCCCTCATTTTGTTTCAGATGGAGGAAGATCCTTCGCCATGCTCCGGATGATCACAGAGGCGGCGCGAGCGGTTTGCGCGCTCGTGCCACCCCGTGATCCATCCTGAGGCTTCAGCCGAAGGATCTTCTGGTGGCCCACGGATTCGTGGGCTCTATGGCTTAGTTCTCGCTGTCGTACTTGTCGATGATCGCCTGGATGCTGCCGTCTTCCTTCATGGCGGCCAGCGCTTCATTGATCTTCTCCAGCAGCTCAGTGTCGTCCTTTTTCAGCGGGATGGCGTACACTTCCTCGCTCAGTTTGTCGCCCAGAATGACGAGGCCGGGCGTCTGCGCCACATAGGCCTTGGCGGTCTGCTCGTCAATGACGGTGGCGTCGAGGCGGCCGTTGGCAGTGTCGTTGATGGCGTCGATGACCTTCTCAAACCGGCTGAACTCGGCGTTCTTGTAATTGTCGGTGGCAAACAGGTCGCCGGTGGTGCCCAGCTGCACACCCAGCTTCTTGCCGTCCAAATCGGCGGCGCCGGTGATCGCGGAACCTTCCTTCACGACGATCACCTGCGTGGCGTCGAAGTAGTTGTCGGTGAAGTTCACGCTCTGCTTGCGCTCTTCGGTCACGGACATGCCCGCGATGGCGAGGTCGATCTTGCCGCTCATCATCGCCGGGATCAGGCCGTCGAACGCCATGCATTCAATGGTGACTTCGATGGACGGATCAATCTTCGCGAAGATCGCCTTGATGATGTCCATGTCGATGCCCGTCGGCTGACCATCGTCGCCGATGAACTCAAACGGCGCGAATTCCGGATTGGTG
>JAVBTW010000136.1:0-4504 GCA_031555975.1 Eubacteriales bacterium | reverse complement strand
GAATAGATCCTCGTGCTTTTTGTCGTCTGCCAGTGTAGTGTTCTTGGTGTAAGTGTCAAACGGACGCAGGGAGAGCACCTTATCCAGCGCGAACGGTACGCCGTAAAAAGAGGTTTTGAGTTCTTGAGCGTCCTTGTTGGGCTGGCTGTCCTCGATCTGGAATCCGGCCATCATCTGTACGCCGCGGCCCTCATCAAGGCTCGCGGTGTCGCCGCTATTTAGGACTGCAAACCGCGCATCGACGTCGTCCACATAGTCCACGATGTAGACCGAGTTGAGCCCGGCGACGCCCAAATCGCTGGCAAAGCGGTACAGCTTTTCCGCCTCGCCCGCTGTGTCCTGCTCCGGCAGCGCGGGCAGCAGAACTCGCGTGGAGATCAGCGGGGATTCCGCCGCGATGAAGTCGCTCATGTTGCACTCAACGCCGTATTCTTTGCTGAGCACCGCGCCGGTGATCGTCACTTCCGCCCGCGCCTGCGCCTCGGGCCAGTATGAAGCGGCTGCGAGTTGCACTTTCTGTGCGAACTCATCCCCGACCACGGTGGTGATGTAAGTGTCCCGCACGGCGCCCGTGTTCAGATCGTAGACCGCGTAGAAAGACCAGCCCGGCTCGCCTTCGGGGCTGACATAGGCCAGGTAGCGCGGGCCAAAGATGGAGTCAGCCTCGTCGATCAGTTGGGTGAGGACGACGGGCCTGCCCAGCTTTTGATCCAATGCGGACTGTATCGCCGAAGCAATCTGTTCGGGATCTGCCTGCGCATTTCCCCATGTCTGACCCATGGCGCCACTCATAAACTGCAACATCGCAATGATCACCAATCCTCTAATTATCTTCATCGTCAAAGCCGCCTTTAACTGTTTCGCATTCTGCTCAGTCTTCGGATGCCAGCCTCATACTTGGCGATGCTGTCGGAGAACTGCTTGTCCCACAGCTCAAACCCAACGCCCTTCTGCTGCCTCGCCGCGTCGCGGGCGCGCTCCAGTTCCTGCTGAGCACGCCGCACGTCGGCGATGACCTCGTCCATGATCTGTCTTCCCCGATTGTTTAGCCGCATACCATCAATCTCCCCTGCCGCAAATGATCATCGGCCCCCGAAACGCGCCCTGTTGGACTGCTCGTTTCTCACATTGGATTGCTCCGCATCGGTGTAGTTGCCCGCCGCCTGCGACAGCAGCACGGTGTAGCTGTCCATGGCCTTGAGCGTCTCGTTCCACAAGTCCTCGTCGAACTGGCCCAGCATGTGCTGGATGAACGCCCTGCCGCTGTTGCACTGCCACGCGCTGCCCATGCCCGAAATGGCGCTGCGCTGCCGCTGCAGCGTAGACACGGCGGTGTTCCGCGTGGTTGCCGTAGATCCGGACACGCGAGCGATCGCGTTTACGGAGACAATGTTTTCGGGACACATAATTTCTCACCTCATTGCTCCCGTTGCCCGTTTGGGATAAAGCCCAAACAGGCAACAGGGGTATCAGTTTTAGCTCCGAAACTGACTGGCGTTGCTCTGCTCATTGCTGACGTTGGCCGTTTCCGAAGCTGACCAGTTGGCTGCGGCTTCGTCCAGGAACCGCGCGAAGGATTCCACTTCCTTGTTGAACTGCTCAAATAGTGTAGCCATATTGCCCGCCACTTGGCTGGCCTGCTTGGCCGCGTCGCCGTCCCACGCGCGAAGCAGGGTATTGATGCTCTGGGTGGCGTCGTCGAGGCCATTTTTCATCCTGGAGTTCTGATTGCGCACTTCCGTGGCGGTGCTGGTGATGCTGGATACGGATACGCCGAAACCTGCCATTTTGTTTTCCTCCCTTTCGCGATGCTCGCTTACTTCACCATGTTGGCCTGCTGGGCCTTCAGATAGTTCTGGGCGTCGGTGGAAATGCTCTCGCTGCACTTGCCAAGCGCGCTCTTCAGGTTCTGGAACGAGGGCTCAAAGCTCTCGATCTTGGCGATGTAGGCATTGCCGTCCTCGCTGGTCCAGGTATTTTTCAGCGCCCGGATGGACGTGATCATGCCCTCGTACGCTTGCCAATACTGGTTAGATGCGGTGAGAATGCCTTCCGCTGCGCTCTTCATCGCGTTGGGGTCAAATTTGAAATCACTTACGCCTGCCATTTTTTCTTCCTCCTCAATAATGTATATCACCAGCAGAATCTCTCCGCTGGGAATACCGAGTACCTGAAACGTACAATTCATATCCAGCGGTTGGCCTGTGGATGCCAGATACAGTGCCGTGTCTGATGTGGACAGGAACCTACCCCCGCTCATGCCCTCCAGCATCTGGCCGATCGTGCGGTTGATCTGGTGGATGGGCGTGTTGATGGGCATGTAGATGTCCGCGTCCATGCCTACTGCGGGAAAGCGCACGTGGAATAGCCGCTTGTTCTTGTCCATGTTGCTCCTCTCACCTCTATGCGTGAACCGGCTTGAAGGCCGTGGGTTCGCCGCTGTTGATCACGAAGGCCATCTTTTTGTTGGCCTCGATTCGGCTGCGCTGGGCGTTCACGTGGAATGTGTACTGATCAAGCAACCCGTCGCCCAGCCAATAGCCGTCCACGGCGGACATGCGCTGGATGTACCAGTCCTTGGCCGTAAGCCGGGACACGGTGCTCGCAGCCTGGGTGAAGATCACAACCACATTCATCCGTGTGCTGCCCTTTTCCAGGATCAGCCCCAGTTTGTCGGCGTGGTCGACGTCCAACTGGTCGAACACATCGCTGAGCCCGCTGGCGTACACGACCATTTCGGGGAACGTGGGCAAATCGCGCTGCTCCTCTTCCGCTAAGTCGCAGGCGTTGTAGCGCAGCACCACCTCGTCGAAGAGCCGTTTGATGGCTGCCTGTACCCCATTGCCCCGAGATACCACGGTACAGTTGCCCGCGGAAGCGCACTTGATGTTCCGGTTTGGATCCAGGATGTAGATCAGGCGCTTAGGATTGAGCGTCAGCAGCTCGCACAGCCCCCGCTCGAACGCCGGATCGTACGTGGCGTAGAGCATCATATGGATGTAGCGAGCGGTGAAGTCCACATACAGCGGCTCGATATCTGCGACACTGTAACCCACAGGCATGTGGGCCAGGCCCGGCGCCTCTCCGTCCGTGATGAGATCCTCCACTCTGACTTGCTCCAGCATCGTCTTGACGCGGGCGGCGGCCTTGCCGCTGTATTTTCTGGCGGTTTCCTTGCCGATCTGCTCGATGCGGTCGAACTCCCTGTCGGTGCCGGCCGAGAACAACGCGCCCACCTGGAACTCCAGCACGCGCTCACCGTCCCTGTAAATGCCGCTGCCGCAGCGGCTCATGGGCGCGATGCCCTCCGTGCGGCCCAGCAGTGTGGTGTACTCCAACGGATCGTTCAGCTGTAGGCAGTAGGTGTGTTTAAAGTTCTGCGTCACCCGGAACCGGATGCTGCTCATGCTGGTGGCGGTGAACAGGAAGCTGATGCCGTATCGCTGGCCGTCCCGAGCAAAGGGGTACAACGCCTCCTCCTCGCGCTCATACAGCTCTGAGAACGAGGAATAGTTCTGCAGCACCACCAGGATGTTAGGGATCTGATCGCCCGTTTCCTGGCGGTAGATGTCGATATCGCCGCCAAAGCGCTTGAATAGATTGCGCCTACGCTCCGCCTCGCTTGAGATCAGCTTGATGAAGTTGCGCACCTTTTCGTCCTCGCCCGCTACGATGATGTCGCCCACGTGGGGCATGGTGTGGAACGCGCGAGACGCCTGGGCGTCGAAGTCCAGGATGAAGATGTTGACCTGATCGGGGCTGTACTTTGTGGTCAGCTCCATCAGAATGGCGTTGATGAAGACGGACTTGCCGCTGCCCGTCGCGCCGTACAGTAGCA
The DNA here is from genome assembly GCA_031555975.1 of Eubacteriales bacterium. Taxonomy (GTDB): domain Bacteria; phylum Bacillota; class Clostridia; order Christensenellales; family Aristaeellaceae; genus JAJDGF01. The sequence continues at coordinate 666 of JAVBTW010000136.1, read as the reverse complement.
CATTTTCCCTGGCCGGAATCAGCAGCGGGAACTGCTGCTGCACCGTGGGGTCGTCCACCACGCCGATGGCCGGATGCATAAACGGCAGCGGCTGACCGTTGCCATAACCCGTCACATCCGACAGCAGCAACTCGCCGCTGAGCATGGGCTTCCACAGTTGGGCCGGGATCAGCTCGTGATCCTCTGCCACGCGTGCGAGATAGCTCACCGTGTCGTCCACCTGCTTGCGGGGCTTCGCCCCGTCCTTCGCGGCCTCACTTGTCGCCTGGGCCTTGTAGGTCACCTGGCCCAGGTCGTTGATGACCTGGATGGACTCGTCCACGGGCTCCACATACCGGTCCTGGGGCACCGTGGACGCGCCGCTCCAGGCACTCTGGCCCATGGCGAAGATCTCGTTGTAGCCCACCTGCAGATAAAACCGGCCGGTCTTTGTCAGCGAAGCCGCGTCGGCTCGGTTGATCATGTCCATGCTGTCCGTCTTGTCCTGCACCTTCAGGCAGGCGCGAAACCGGGTGTTGCTCAAAATCTGGTCATTCACCACGCCCGTGGGCTTCTGCGTGGCCAGGATCAGGTGTACGCCCAAACTGCGCCCGATGCGCGCCGCCGAGATCAGCTGATCCATGAAGTCGGGCTCTTGCTGCTTCAGCTCGGCGAACTCATCGGACA
>JAVBTW010000325.1:0-7793 GCA_031555975.1 Eubacteriales bacterium | reverse complement strand
CGTCCGGCTTTGCGCCCGTTTTGATGGCTTTCTGGTCGTCGAAGAAGAACCCGGTCCGGGCGGGTGCGCAGATGACGGACTTGATCTTCATGGGTTGGCGCCTCCTCACTGCTTCGCTGGATGCGGATACCATTATCGCGGACGCCCCACCAGGCGGCCTTTGCTGATCGCGTAGATGTCGTCGATGACCATTTGGAACGAGACTTCGCGCTTTTCCGCCTTCGCCCGCTCCTTGATCTTCTCCTTGTGAAACGCCTTCAAGCTGTCGCTAAACGGCAGCGCTGCGCTGTCCAAGAGCCGGATCGCCCCGTCATTGTCTCTTGCGGGCAGAATTTTCCCCGCGTTGTACCGGCTCGGCGCGAAGGGCACGTCCAGCACGCCCGCCTGAAACGCGCGCACTGTCCCCACCGCGATGTCCCCGCCGCCCAGTTCAAACACCTTGTCTACGATCGCCCGCGTCTCGTCCAATATGATCTCTATCTCTCGCGCCAGCGCGCCGTCCTCCGGCATCCACTGGTCAGAGAGCATCGAAATCACTTGCTTTGTGCACCGGAGGCCCTGCGCGTTCGCCTCCATCGTCGGGATTCCCAGCGCCTCGTGCGGCGTCTTGACGATCACCTTTGTCGCATGGCTCAGCGCGGCGGCGGCGCTGCCCCAACTGATCACGCCGAACGCCTTCGCCTCGTCCGCCGGAAATCCGCCCATCCACTGATGCAGCACCGTCGTGACCGACACATCATAGCCATGCTTCATCAGGTACGCGTTCGTCACGGTCTCCAATGACCGGATCGCAGCGATGTCCTGGATCAGGTTGCCGCATTGGCCATAGCCGACTGTGATGTTCTTCACGCCCTGCTCTGCTGCCAGCAGTGATTCGATTACGGCCACCGCGTGGCTTATGCAGGGAGGCACCAGTGTGCCGGTCAGCGGTCCGAACGGCTCGCGGTTGATTGAGATGCCGTTTTCTTCGTACAGACCGATCAGCCGGTCCGAATACTGCCAGTCGGTGATCGTGCGCTCAAGCGAAACGCTTTTCGCATACGGAATGTTGTAGCTGATGCCACCGCCTTCATAGCTGGTGAATCCACCCGCCAATGTGATTTCCGTCAGCAGCCGCGCGTCCGGTGTGCCGTGCCGAACCTGGACCGGGACCGTTGTGGACTCCGTCACCCGCCGACAGCCGCCGACGCCGTGGTTCACCGCCGGGAAACCGTTTAGCATGGCCTTTCCCTGGTTCACCGATTCGCGGATGCCGTTTTCGGCTTCTTCGTACCGGTTCAGCCGGGTGTAGCTGTCGATTGTCGTTGGCAGCAGGTCAGCCTCGCCCTGCGCCTCCAGAAAGTTCAACAGTTTGATGTGCGATTCAATCAAAGGCACTCCTGCGCGAGGCTGGACCAGCGTGGTGCGGTCCTTGTGCGCCTTGGCGAGCTTGTGTGAAAACCGCTTGTGTTCGGGGATGGATTTCTGGTAGGCCAGCGCCTCGTCGAGATCGACCTCCTTGCCCGTTTGCCATTGGGTCAGGACCTGCTCGCGCTGGGCCATAAACGCGTCCATGGGCAGCCTCTTGTTCTGAATGTCCATCTCACGCAAACTCCTTTATCATGATGCTCTTGCTCAGTTCGCTGTGCCGCTGGGCCAGTACGCCCATGGCCGACAGAATGTAGTGATGATCGACCGCGACCGCCGCATCGCGGGGCATGAGGGATGCGGGATGGCCGTCTGCTGCCATGGCGGCCATGGCGATTTCATGTGCCTTGCCCGATCGGATCAGCGCGCCGCCCGTCATGATCAACAGCTTTGTCCGTGTCAGGTCCTTGCCAATCTGTTCGTATGCGATGCCCATGGGCGTGTATACCTGCGCAATTGTGCCCGCGTGGCGGGACAGTCCCAGTTCGACCGCGGCCTCGGCCAGCGCAAAGTCACAGGCCTTTTCCGCGCCCGTACCGGGCAGGATGTTCTTATGCCGCTCGATTAGGTCCAGCCAGGACCGCACCGTTTCGTCCGGTTGGTCGGCCATCATCGCCAATTTGCGGACACCGATGGCTTCCGCAATGCCGTGGGCGCTGTAGCGCATGCCGATGTCGCCTTCCACGGTTCGCTTTGCGTACGGTTCCGGCAGTCCCTTGACCACGGTGCCCGCTCTCGTGGGCAGACCCTCTGTGATGGAGAACACATCGGTCGTTGCGCCGCCGAGATCGCAGGCCATCAATTCGCCCACATGCTCCGACAGGATCGTGAGCGCCGACAGGACCGCCGCCGGTGTGGGCATCAGGATACCGTCAATCAGCGCCTGCGCCTTCGTCAGGCCCTTTGCGGCCACGATTCGCTTGAGGAAAAGCGCTCGAATCGACGCGCGGCAGGGATCGATGTTCAGTTGCTCGAACCGTGGCATGACGTTCTCGGTCACGATGGCCTCAAACCCGGCACTTTCCAGCGCACGCTGACAGACCCTTGCCGACGCGCGGTTCCCGGCGATGACCACCGGGCAGCGGTGCTGGATGGTCGAAATGGACTGCGCGTTCGCTTCGATGCATTCCCGGTTGCCGCCATCCGTGCCGCCGGTCAGCAGCAGCATGTCGGGCTTTAGCGCGTCGATCTCCGCCAGATCGTCCTCGGTCAGCTGATAGGCGTATGTGCGGATAACCTTGGCCCCGGCGCCCAGCGCGGCGCGTTTGGCGGCTTCGGCGGTCAGCGAGGGGACCAACCCACTGGCGATCATGCGCAATCCGCCTGCGGCTGACGAACAGGCGTACCGCTCGGCGTAATTGAGTTTCCCGGCCTGGGCGTCCAGTTCCGCCTGCGCCTTCGCCAAGCCATCGCTCACGTCGGTATCGACGGTGGTGTAGCTCTGCGCCGTCCCGATGAGCGCCGCAGCGTCCGGGTCGATCGCGGTCACCTTGGTGTATGTGGACCCGAAGTCCATCAGCAGGATCGGCTTCATGGGGCTATCCTTTCGCCGCATCGCGAGCGGTTAAATCCCTGATCAATTGCTCAATGCTCGTCTCCGGCGCGGTGCCAGGGCCAAAAACGCGATCAAAACCCATTTGGTGGAACCGGGCGGCCACCTCGTCAAACGGCTGCTTGCCGACGACGATATTCCCGCCCACATACAGTAGGATGCCTTTGAGTCCGGCTTCGTCGCATTTTTCCCTGAGGCCCTTGCAATCAAGCTCGCCGTGGCCGTAGAGCGAGCTGACGATGATCGCGTCCGCTGCGGATTCCACCGCCGCGTCAATGAACTCCTCCTGGCTCACCATCACGCCCAGGTTGATCACGTTGAACCCGGCAGCTGAGAACGCGTAATTCAGGATCTGGTTGCCGACCGCGTGCACATCCGCGCCGATCACGCCCAGCACCATCGTCCATTGGCCCATATCGTGCCACCTCCAAGAATTGGATGTACTATATCAATATTCTAAAATGAATTGACTCAATTGTCAAGGCTTTTTGGTGTGGCAGAGCGCAGGATGCAACGCACAGGACGCTGTCGTCCAGAGCGCAGCAAAGGACCTTCCCGCCCGCGGTGCGACGTTCCTGTGTCTGAACGTCCGCTCACACGGTGGGAGGTCCTTCGCTTCGCTCAGGATGACAACGGAGTGTTGCGAAAGATAAAATGGCCAACTACTGAGTTAGGCACTCACGCACGGACGCCGCTCATGATGCCGCGAAGCCGTTCCTCAATGTGCATGGCGCTGCCTTGATCGATCTGGTAGTGATAAGGGATGACCTGCCCGCCGCGCTCCACGAACGCGTTCAGGGCGGACTGGTCGGCCGCGCTGGCCGTGCTCAAATAATCCGGCGCGACCAGCAGCGCGTCCAGCGGTTCGAGGAATGCCTCAAACTCGCTGCCGCTGTAGCGAGAGACGCGGTTTGCGCGCAGGTGAGGGCACAGATGCACCGCCGCTTTGACCAGTTCGTAAAAGCGCTGGCTGCGGCAGTAGATGCCGATGGCGCTGCTCGGCTCCAGGCGGGCCACGGCGATGGTGGACTGAGGTTTCGGAGCCAGCACCGCACGCGCCACCCGTGCAGCGCCATCGGGCAGCAGCGAGCATAATTCGTGATAGTGGGTCTGTGTGGTGATGATGAGTGAAAACCGCGAAAACAGTGCTGCCGGGGCCTTTTGTGCATCCGCCAACAGGTATTCATGCAGTTCGATCCCCGACAGCATCGACAGTTGGCCAGCCATCTCACTCAGGCTCTCCTCGTTGCACTCCACCACCGCAACGGGCGTCTGCAGCTGTTCCGGATCGCGCTCGCTGAGCTTGAGCTGGAAATACATCTGCATCTCCCGTGGTGTAATACGCAGTGTCGTCAGCTCGTCCAACAACCGGCCGATGGCGTCCATGGCTTGCGCCTCGCGGCTGCGCGTTGCGCTCCCCGTGTCGCGCACAAATGTGCCCTTCCCCTGGGAAAGGTCCAAGACGCCCTCGCGCGCGAGTTGGTCATAGGCGTGCCGAATCGTGCCGCCGGCGACTGAGAGCTGTTGGGACAGTTCGCGCACAGTGGGCAGTTTGTCGCCGGGGGTGAGATTGCCGGACGCGATCTGCTGTTTGATGGCCTCCGCCAGCCGCAAATAGATGGGGCCAGCGCCGGGAAGGGGGTGGGGAATGCGCATGAGGGACACACCTCCAAGGTTATGCTTCCCGGTATGCCATCGGGCCTGTCTCGTACAGGTTGTTTCCATCGCTGTCGATGAGCACCAACGTGGGGAAGTTCCGCACGGTGAACCGGTGAATGGCCTCCGCGCCCAGATCATGGAAGGCAACCACTTCGCTCTTCTCAATCCGTCTGCTGATCAGCGCAGCCGCGCCGCCGACCGCGCCCAGGTAGACCGCGCCGTTTTTTTTCATGGAGGTGATGACCGCCTCGTTCCGGCGGCCCTTGCCGATCATGCCCAGCAGGCCCGCATCCAGCAACCGCGGCGCGTAAGCGTCCATGCGGTAGCTGGTGGTGGGTCCGGCGCTGCCTACGGCGTGGCCGGGACTTGCGGGCGCGGGACCGACGTAGTAGATGGTTTGTCCCTGCGGATCGAACGGCAAGGGCTTTACTTCGTCCATCAGCGCCACAAGCCGCTTGTGCGCGGCGTCGCGCGCGGTGTAGAGCACGCCTGTGAGCAGGACGGTATCGCCCGCGCGAAGGGAGCGGGCTGCTTCGGGGGTGAGGGGCAACGAAATGTTCCGCATGTGCATACCTCCAACACTTTGAGTCAAACCGTACCCTGCGCGTGACGCGCCGCGTGGCAGCACATGTTGATCGCCACGGGCATCCCGGCGATGTGCGTCGGGTAGGTATCGATGTTCACGGCCAGTGCGGTCGTTCTGCCGCCGATGCCCGCGGGACCGATGCCGAGCTTGTTGATGTCTCGAAGCAGGCTTTCTTCCAGCGCTGCGTATCTGGGGTCCGGGTTGCGTTGGTCGATGGCACGGGCGGTCATGCGCTTGGCGAGCAGTGCGGCCATTTCCATGGTGCCGCCGATGCCGATGCCGAGGATGATGGGCGGGCAGGGGTTCGGACCCGCTTTTTCCACGGTCTCCAGTACGAAACTGCGCACACCCGCTTCGCCGTCGGCGGGGACCAGCATGCGCACGGCGGACATGTTTTCCGAACCAAAGCCCTTGGGCGTGACCAGGATGTCGATGTGCTCGCCTGGCACAATGCGGGTGTGCAGGATGGCCGGGGTGTTGTCCTGAGTGTTGGTGCGGTCAAAAAGTGGGTCACGGACCACACTCTTCCTCAAATAGCCATCTGCATAGGCCCGGCGGACACCTGCGTCCACGGCTTCCGTCAGATCACCGCCAGTGATCCGAGCGTCCTGACCCACATCCAGAAAGATGACGGCCATGCCGGTGTCCTGGCAGATGGCCACGCGCTCTGCGCGGGCAATGCGGTCGTTTTCCACGATCTGGGACAGCACCTCACGCCCTCCGGGAGCGGGTTCGCGATCCAGCGCCTCGTCCAGCGCGCAGGCGATGTCGCTGCCGATGACGTAACTGGCCTCGAGCAAGAGTTCGCGGATCTTCTCTGAGATGGCGGAAACGGGGATTTCGCGCATGACACAGGACCTCCGTTGAATCATTGAGTTTGTTTCATGATAACGCATGGAAGGGCGTTTGACAAGAGGGGCAGTGCTGACCGCTCGGCAACCGCTTTCATTCATGTAGATTAACCCAAAATGTCCCTTGACAAGACCAGTCAACCGAAATATAATTAGTTTGACTAAGTAATCACACGCAAGATATTGAGGGATGGTGCATGGATCCATACAACGCGACGTTTGACCGGTTGCTGACCTCCACGTACCGCTCAGTTGTGCGGGTGGAGGCTGCGATGCTGCGCAGCCTGTCGGGTAGCGACTTGTCGATCAGCGAAATGCACATGCTGGAGTCGATTGGCAAGGATACCCATGGATCGACCATCACCGACATTGCCCAGGATCAGGGCATCACGCTGCCGTCGGTCACAACGGCGATACAGCGACTGGTCAAGAAGGGCTATGTCGTCAAGGAAAAGAGTGCGCGAGACGCTCGGTGCGTCAGGGTCGCGCTGACGGAAAGCGGCAGGCGCGCCGAGATTGCGCATCGATATTTTCACAGGCAAATGGTCAAGTCGGTCACGCAGAACATGACCGCGGAGGAGCGCGAGGTCCTGCTTCGGGGGCTGCGAAAGCTGGACGCTTTCCTGGGTGCGCGTGCCGAAGCTGGAAACAATCAAGGGGGTGCGGAGGATTGAAGATACTGGGGATTGGCAGTTCATTGCCCAAGCACACCGTAACCAACGACGATCTGGCCGCGTTCTTGGAGACCAGCGACGAGTGGATCGGCAGCCGCACCGGCATCAGGAGTCGGCAGGTCATCACCGATGAGACACTGCTGTCTCTGGGCGCCGAGGCGGGCCATGCGGCGCTGTCCGACGCAAACACGCAGCCCGGTGAGATTGATTTTTTAATCTGTACCACCGTGCAGGGCGACACGGTGACGCCGGGGCTTGGTTGTCTGCTGGTCGGCGAGCTGGGCCTTTCCTGCGCGGCCATCGACCTGAACGGCGCCTGTGCGGGGTTCGTCTATGCGCTGGACATGGCCGACGCCTATGTCGCGTCGGGCAAGGCGAACCGGATCCTAATCGTGTCCTCCGAGGCCAACACGCGGCTGTGCGACTGGACAGACCGCTCCACGGCGGTGCTGTTCGGAGACGGCGCAGGTGCGGTGGTGGTGGGCGCCGGTGACGGGTTGATCGCATCCGTGCTGACGGTGCAGCCCAACGCCGAGGCGCTGCATTTCTGGCCTGAACCGGGCAACAGCCCTTATGCAAAGGATCATCAGCATCCTTTTGCTCAACTCTATATGGCAGGACAGGATGTGTACAAGTTTGCGGTGTCCGCGGTGCTCAACGACACCAAGGCCGTCTGCGCAAAGGCCGGGATCGACGTTTCTGAGATCGACAAATACGTGCTGCATCAGGCGAATATGAGGATTATCGACGCCGCGCGCCAGCGGCTGAAACAACCGCCTGAGAAGTTCCCCCACAACATTGAGCGGACCGGGAACACGAGCAGTGCGTCGGTACCGATACTGCTGGATGAACTCAAGCGTGCGGGTGAGCTCCGGGCGGGCGAGCTGCTGTTGATCAGCGCGTTCGGCGCGGGCTTGACCACGGGGACATGCCTGTTGAGGTGGTAGTGAGAGTGCCGCCGCCGGGGGCGGAGGTCTGCTCCGCCTGCAACCACTGCGTTGTTGCGGCACGGGGGATTGGCACTCACGAGTTCCGACACAATATTCAATATTCCATTGATTTTA
>JAVBTW010000222.1:0-4878 GCA_031555975.1 Eubacteriales bacterium | reverse complement strand
GTACGTGGTGCTGGACCCCGGCGAGACCACGCTTGAGAAGCATCAGCTGCTGTACGAGGCCGAGTACCAGCGGAAGCTGCAAGAGCTGGGCAGCGATGCGTTCCGGGTCGGCATCGGCGCGGACGCCGTGCGCGAGATGCTGCAGGAGCTGAACCTGGAAGTACTGTCAAAAGAGCTGCACGAGGAGATCGTGAAGCTGAGCAAAAAGGAGACGGGCCGCGAGACCGAGGGCCAGAAGCGCACCCGCATCGTCAAGCGCCTGGAAGTGGTCGAAGCGTTCCGCACCAGCGGCAACAAGCCGGAATGGATGATCCTGGACGTGGTGCCGGTCATCCCGCCGGAGCTGCGCCCGATGGTGCAGTTGGACGGCGGCCGGTTCGCCACCGCCGACCTGAATGACCTGTATCGCCGCGTGATCAACCGCAATAACCGCCTGAAGCGGATGCTCGAAATGGGTGCGCCGGACATCATCGTGCGCAACGAAAAGCGCATGCTGCAGGAGGCAGTGGACGCCCTGAGCGACAATGGCAGAAGGGGCCGCGCCGTGACCGGCGCCGGCGGTCGCCAGCTGAAATCCCTCTCCGACCTGTTGCGCGGCAAGCAGGGCCGGTTCCGCCAGAACCTGCTGGGCAAGCGCGTTGACTATTCGGGCCGCTCCGTCATCGTCGTCGGCCCCAACCTGCAGCTGTACCAGTGCGGCCTCCCCAAGGAGATGGCGCTGGAGCTGTTCAAGCCGTTTGTCATTGAGCGCCTGGTGAACCAGGGCTCTGCCGTGAACGTCAAGACCGCCAAGCGTGCCGTGGAGCGGCTCAAGCCCGAGGTGTGGGACGTGCTGGAGGAGGTCATCCGTGACCATCCCGTCATGCTGAACCGCGCGCCCACGCTGCACAGGCTGGGCATCCAGGCGTTCGAGCCGGTGTTGGTCGAAGGCAAGGCGCTGAAGGTGCACCCGCTGGTGTGTACCGCGTTCAACGCCGACTTCGACGGCGACCAGATGGCTGTTCACGTTCCGCTTTCCATGGAGGCCCAGTCCGAGGCCCGCTTCCTGATGCTGTCCGCGAACAACATCCTGAAACCTCAGGACGGTAAGCCTGTCGTATCGCCGACGCAAGACATGGTCATGGGCTGTTATTATCTGACCCAGATCCGTGAAGGCGCAGCCGGCGAAGGCAAGTTCTTCACCGATCTGGACGAGGCGCTGATGGCGTACCAGACGGGTGTGCTGTCACTGCAGGCGATGTGCAACATCCGTTTGAAAAAAACCGTCAACGGCGAGCCCCAGGTCCGCATCGTCAAGACCACCATCGGCCGTTTGATCTTCAATGACGCGATTCCGCAGGACATGGGCATGGTGCCGCGCCAGACGATCGACGACATGTTCAGGCTGGAAGTGGACGCCGTCGTGGACAAAAAGCAACTGGGCAAGATCGTCGATAACTGCTATCGCGTACACGGCGTGACCATCACTGCGCAGATGCTGGACAAGATCAAGGCGCTGGGTTTCAAGTTCTCCACGCGCGGCGCGGTCACGGTTTCGGTCGCCGACATCGTGGTGCCCAAAAAGAAGAAGGAGATTCTGGACGTCGCCGAAGAACAGGCGCACAAGATTGAGCGCGAGTTCAAGCGCGGCCGCCTGTCAGAAAACGAGCGCTATACATCCGTCATTGGCATCTGGGAGAACGCCACCAATGAGGTCACCCGAGAGGTGATGGCGAGCCTCGACGCCTTCAACCCGATCAACATGATGGCGCAATCCGGCGCCCGCGGCAGCGTGAACCAGATTCGCCAGCTGGCGGGCATGCGCGGTCTGATGGCCTCGCCTTCGGGCAAGATCATCGAGCTGCCCATTCGCGCCCACTTCCGCGAGGGCTTGTCGGTGCTTGAGTTCTTCATCTCATCCCATGGTTCGCGCAAGAGCCTGGCCGACACGGCGCTGCGCACGGCGGACTCGGGCTACATGACCCGCCGCCTGGTGGACGTGGCCCAGGACATCATCGTGCGCGAGGTGGACTGCTTTGAGTCCCGCGGTGAGCGTGTGCGCGGGCTGCCGGTGCAGGACATCGTGGCCGACGGCGAACAGATCGAGGGCCTGCAAGACCGCATCCGCGGGCGCGTGGCCGCCGAGGATGTCAAGCATCCCCAGACCGGCGAGCTGCTGGTCCAAACCAACGAGTTGATCACCCACGACGTCGCGGTGGCGATCTGCGCGGCCGGCGTCACGGAGATGCAGGTCCGCTCCGTGCTTACCTGCCGAAACGAGCATGGCGTCTGCGCACGTTGTTATGGCGCCAACATGGCGAACGGCAAGCTGGTCGATGTGGGCGAGGCTGTGGGCATCATTGCCGCGCAGTCCATCGGCGAGCCCGGCACACAGCTGACCATGCGTACGTTCCATGCTGGCGGCGTGGCCTCGGGCGAGGATATCACACAGGGTCTGCCGCGCGTGGAAGAGCTGTTCGAAGCCCGAAAACCCAAGCGTGAAGCCACACTGGCCGAGATTTCGGGCGTGATCTCCATGTCCACCGACTCCAAGAAGCGCAAGGAGATCGTGATCACCTCCGACGATCACGAGGTCAAGCGCTATCCGGTGAACTATGGCAGCAAGATGAAGGTCTACGAGGGCGACCGTGTGGAAGCGGGCACCGAGCTGATCGAAGGTTCCATCAATCCACACGACCTGCTGCGCATCCTGGGCGTCAAGGCAGTGCAGGATTATCAGGTCAAAGAAGTGCAGTCCGTTTACCGCCGCCAGGGCGTTGAAATCGCCGATAAGCACATCGAGGTCATCGTGCGTCAGATGCTGCGCAAGGTCAAGGTAGACGACGCCAACGACGCGGATTTGCTGCCTGGCGCGCTGGTCGACATTTTTAAGTTCGAGCAGGAGAATGAGGCGACCATCGGCAAAGGCGGACACCCGGCGACGGCAAAGCGCATCCTGCTGGGCATCACAAAGGCGTCCTTGGCCACCGACTCTTTCCTGAGTGCAGCGTCGTTCCAGGAAACCACCCGCGTGCTGACCGAAGCCGCCATCAAGGGCAAGGTCGATCCGCTGCTGGGCTTGAAAGAGAATGTCATCATCGGCAAGCTGATCCCCGCGGGCACGGGCATGAAGCGCTACAAGAACATCAACGTCAAGGAGACGTATTGACCGAGTGTTGTGTCGCCGGGGATCCAGGGCACCGTCCCTGGCTTCCGGCTGCCAACCCTGAAAAACGGGCGAATGCGGCCCGAATTCAAGACGTTAACCGCTACGAAATAGAACTTAACTTGTCAGTTCTGTTCAATGATGCTATCATTAACAGGTTCGGAATGGAGGAGGTGGCCCCATGCACAGACTCAAAACAGAACCCAAAGTTGTCGGCACTCGGCGGCTCTCCAAAGCCATTGAACAGGGAAACGTCAAGCTGGCTTTCGTGGCACAGGACGCAGACCTGTTCATCACGCGCCAGATCGGTGGCCTGTGTGAAAAGCACAACATCCCGGTTCAGGAAGTTCCGACCATGAAGGCGCTGGGCGAAGCCTGTAGCGTACAGGTGCCCACAGCCGCCGCGGGCCTGCTGAAGGCCCAATAATCAATGCCATTTTCCCGCTGCCGAGGGTTGCGGACGCGTGGAAATATAGGAAACCCCCACACATTATCGAAGGAATATCAAGGAGGTGCTTCCATGCCCACGATCAACCAGTTGATCCGAAAGGGTAGGGAAAAGGTTACGACCAAGTCCAATTCGCCCATTCTGGACAAGTGTCCTCAGAAGCGCGGCGTTTGCCTTTCCGTTAAGACTTTGACCCCCAAAAAGCCGAACTCGGCGCTCCGCAAGATCGCCCGCGTTCGCCTGACCAACCTCACCGAGGGTACCTGCTACATCCCCGGCATCGGCCACAACCTGCAGGAGCATAGCGTTGTGCTGATCCGCGGCGGCAAGGTGCGCGATCTGCCAGGTACGCGCTACCACATCATCCGTGGCGCGCTGGATGCGGCGGGCGTAGCCAAGCGTATGCAGAGCCGTTCCCTCTATGGCGCGAAGCGGCCCAAGAAGTAAATCTATCCACCGGCTGCCAGCGGGCTGCTGCTGCCTGGACGATGCGCGATCAGCCGAAGGAACGCGGCGGAATGCGAGCAGTCAAGCGCAGACGCGGGTGCCGACTGCGCGGCGTGGATCTTTACCTTTGTCCAAGGACCCACTTTGCCCAATAGCATAAATTTGGAGGGATCATCATGCCCAGACGTGGCTTTATTCCCAAGCGCGAAGTGCTTGCGGACCCCGTATACAATTCCGTTATCGTGACCAAGCTGGTCAATCAGATCATGTACGATGGCAAGCGCGGCGTTGCGCAGTCTGTGGTCTATGACGCGTTTGAGACCGTCGCCGGCAAGGCTGGCAAGGACGCCGCCGAGGTGTTCAACCAAGCCATCCAGAACATCATGCCCGCCCTGGAAGTCAAGGCGCGCCGCGTCGGCGGCACCACCTACCAGGTCCCGGTCGAGATTCGCCCGGAGCGCCGCCAGACCTTGGCGCTGCGTTGGCTGGTCACGTTCGCCCGCAAGCGCTCTGAGCGCAACATGTCCGAGCGCCTCGCAGGGGAGATCCTGGACGCCAGCAACAACGCAGGCAACGCAGTGAAGCGCCGCGAAGACATGCACAAGATGGCCGAGGCCAACAAGGCGTTCGCGCACTACCGCTGGTAATTCTGTTTGAGTAAGTAGGTTAACACATGAACGATTTTTCTGACCGCGAATACAGCGGAAAGGAGGAGGATGACGACTATGGCGAGAACACATTCGCTTGACCACGTTCGAAATATTGGCATCATGGCCCATATCGACGCCGGTAAAACCACTACAACCGAGCGCATTCTATTCTATACAGGGAGAGTGCA
>JAVBTW010000185.1:0-2917 GCA_031555975.1 Eubacteriales bacterium | reverse complement strand
TTGATCATGACAAGGCAGCGCGCGCAGCGCCTGGGTCGCGTCCGTAAGCCACGCGGGTGGTTCCGCGCCGGACCGTCCAGTCGCGCCCAGTTGACTCAACGCGCACAGCAACACGCCCAGCAGCATGGGCCGCGTCGGCTGTTTGCCCGTGCCGCCCGCGAGCGGTTCCATCAGTGCTTCCAGCGCGCGCACGGTGGGCACGGACAGCCTTGCGATCCGCGCATCCGGAGGCGGCGCGTCTTCGCCGCAGAGGCGCCACGCCTGCTCATGACAATCCCGCGAATAGGCCAGATTGATGAATCGCGCCCCCTTGTCACCCCTGCGCCGGAACCGGTGCGCGTCGCTGGGATGGACCAGGCAAAGCGCGCCTACGCTTAGCACCTGATCTTCGCCGTTGACGATGTGTGTCAGCTGTCCATGCGTCACCAGGAACAGCTCATAAAAGTCGTGTGTGTGCGCAAACGTCGCGGAATCCGTGCGCAAAAGCGTTTCACCAAAGTGAAAGTCTGCGCCTGAAAAAAGATCCGCGCCGTGCAAAATGATCATCACTCATCACACTCCGATATCAATATACCATGATTCACATCACCAAACAAGTGGATTTCCGTCAATATGGCGGTATAATGAAAATTGAAACGGGTGAAAGGATGCAGAAAATATGAACTGGGCAGAACGAACCACGCGCGCCATTCCGAGCGAAATCTGCGCCGCTGATAAACTAGACGCCATGGTTCGGTTTACGCGCGCGCATGAGCGGTATAAAGGCGATCCATCAAGACGCGAGGTTGAATGCCTCAGAATTCAGTTTGAAGCGCTGATGCAGCCGCCGCGGGAGGGAGACCTGCTGGTCGGGCGACGCACAGAGCTGCCCATCGGGTTCGCGCCCGAACGCCTGGTCAGTGGGGTGGGCTATTTCTGCGATGAGGACCAGCTGAAAGCGCTGAAAGCAGACCCTTCGCTGTGCGTCGCTGACCGCGAGCGGATCGATGAACTGACCGCGTACTGGCGCGGCAAGACCACCAACGACAAAATAAGAGCGCGATATACCGACGACATGCGGACCCTGCTGTGTCACGGCGCGCTCGACAAGGAACCCGGCAGCGGCTTTCCGCTGTACCGCATGGCCGGATCCCAGGCGCGGCCGGACCGGTTGCTGACGCTGGGCATCACGGGCATGATTTCGTTGGTGCGCGAGCATGCCGCCCAGAATCCAGGTCTGTTCTCGGCGCTGGAAGCGACGCTCGAAGACTTCAGCCACATCATCCTGCGCTACGCTTCCACGGTCCTGCATAGGGCGTCTGTGGAAAAGGACCCTGTGCGCCAGGCCGAACTGGCGAAAATGGTGGACAACCTGACCTGGATCAGCGAGAAACCGCCCACCACGATGTGGCAGGCGATTCAGCTGAGCTATCTGTACTATGTGCTGGCCGGTTCGTTCAATTATGGCCGCCCGGACGACTATCTTGCCCGCTTTCTGGACGCGGACCTGCGCACGGGCGAGTTGACGGAGGCGCGCGCGTATCCGCTGATTCGCAGCCTGTGGGCGATGGTGATTGAGCGCGGACCCGCGTGGGACGGGCGGCTGGCGTTGGGCGGACGCGGCCGCGCAAGCAGTCCTTCATCAGACCGGATCGCCATGATGGGCCTGCGCGCCTCGCATGAACTGAAGGACATCCTGCCCCAACTCACGTTCAGGTTTTATCAGGGCATGGATCCGACGCTGCTTGAAAAGGCGATAGAGATGATCGGCGACGGCTGCACGTACCCAATTCTGTACAATGATGATGTCAACATCCCGGCGGTGATGCGCGCGTTTGGGGTAGACGAGCGGACCGCCGAGCAATACCTGCCGTTCGGCTGCGGCGAATACACGCTGTACGGCATGAGCTACGGCACACCCAGCGGCGCGATCAATTTGTTGCATGCGCTGAACGAGTTGATCGGCGAGGGCGCGCTGGAGAGTAGCGACGACTTTGACTGCTTCTATCGGAAGTACATGGACAAGGTCAAGGCCATCATCATGCTGCTGGCGCACCAGGAAAGGCTTGAATACGATGCATGCAATGAGGAGGCGCCGTTCCTTCACCTGACGATGCTGTATGACGACTGCATCGCGCGCGCCAAGCCCATCTTTGGCGGCGGCATCCGGCATCTGGGCGGCACACTGGAGACCTACGGTAACACCAACACATCCGACGCGCTGGTTGCGATCAAACAGTGCGTTTTCGAACAAAAGAGCGTGACGCCCGAGGCGCTGCGCGCGGCGCTTGCGACGAATTTTGCGGGGCAACAAGCGCTTAGAATGCGGCTGCTGGACGCGCCGAAGTTCGGAAACGACGATCCGTACGCGGACGAGATGGCCGTGCGGCTGCACAGCGACGTGTGCGGCGCGATCAAAGACAGCGCCAAGCCCGCGGGGCTGGACTCGTATTTGAACGTGACGATCAACAACAACATGAACACCGTATTCGGGCTGACCACCGGCGCTTCTGCAGACGGGCGCGCCGCGAACACATTCATGGCCAACGCCAACAACCCCACCGGCGGCATGGACAAAAACGGCATCACGGCCATGCTCAACTCACTGAACAAGCTGCGCGTGGATGTGCACGCGGGCTCGGTGCAAAACATGCGCTTTGCAAAGGAGATGTTCGCTCCGCGATTGCTGCCCAAGACGCGCGCGCTGCTGGACGCCTATTTTGCGGGCGGCGGGTCCCAAGCCATGGTGTCCGTGATGGGACGCGGTGACTTGGTCCGCGCGATGGAGCGGCCGGAGGATTACAAAAACCTGCTGGTGCGCGTGGGTGGGTTCAGCGCTCACTTTATCGACCTGGACCGCGATGTGCAGTTGGAATTGGTCAGCCGCACACTGTACTGAGCGATGGACGGCATGATTTTTGATGTGCAGCGCTGCTCT
>JAVBTW010000031.1:0-6292 GCA_031555975.1 Eubacteriales bacterium | reverse complement strand
CGAAAGCCATGGACCCGACCATCGTGGAAAGCATCGCCAACACCAGCACCCAGACAGTGATTCGTTTCATCGATAACCCTCCTTGAGATATACTTTGGGAGCCGGTGTTCCCATCGGACGATTGGCTTTTTTCGCAGCGCGCATCTTTCGTTCAATGGTTTGCTACAGGACCCCCGTTGCATGTATCATAACAACATATGCACACAATGAAAATGGAGGAAACAGAATGGCGGGATGGACAATACCGACTTAGCTTTGACATTCATTTGTCAAGCCGCTTGATGGAACGACCACATTGGTCTGAACCAATGTGCATCAGAGATATAAAAAAAGTGGCCGAAGCCACTTTTTGAATTGCATCACGAAGAATCAGTTGCCCAGCTCTCCAAACCGCGCGTTGATCGCCAGCGCCGGATCGACGGGCACTTTCGCCCGCTGCACATCCGCAGGAATCACGATCTCGGGCGTCTTTTTGATGGACTTGCCCTTAAACTGGGGCAGGTATTCCCGCTCAGCCTCCAGCATGTCGCTGGCCATCTCGCGAATCTGGCCCAGGGAAAGCGCGGACGCGGCGGTCAGCGGGTCCAACGCACAGGCCTGAACGACGGCCTCCGTGTCGCCGGTGAGCGCCGCATGAACGGCCATGCGCTGCACGTTGATGTTGGTCAGGTTCAGCGCGGCGCACTGTGGCGGCAGCTCGCCCACCACCGTGCGGTGCAGCCCCGTGCCATCGGCGATCATCGGGCCCTCTGCGCAGCAATCCACGGGCAGATTTGAGATCATGCCGTTGTTGCGCACGTTGCCATTGAACATAAACTGCTTACCGGTTTCGATGGCCTCGATGATGTAAGAGCCGTACTCCACCGAGCGCGCAGGCAGCTTGACCGGCTCATCCTTCAGCATGTCGACATTGTTGTACTTATCCCCCACCGCCTTGCAGAACTTGACGTACGCGCCCGTCTCGCCGCCGAACGCGGGCTCGTCACAGTATGCCTCCAGCACCTGCTTGTTCTTCCTGAAATAGGGCAGGTATTCGGAGAGGTGGCCGGTGGACTCGGTCATGAAATACCCGAACTGGCGGAACATTTCGCCGCGCACCTTCTCGTTGACGTAGTATTCCGGCTTCTCAAAGTTCTCGCGCAGCAGCGGATACAGGTCGCGCCCCTTATGGGCCAACTTTAAGAACCAGCCCATGTGGTTGATGCCCGCGCACAGGAAATCAATCTCCGATTTGGGCACGTCGGTGTAGCCAGAAATCAGGTCCAGTGTGGTCTGCACGCCGTGGCACAGACCGACGGACTGAATTTTTGTCAGCCCCAGCGCCCAACACACCATCGGGTTGGGGTTGACGTAGTTGAGCAGGTATGCGTCAGGGCACAGCTCTTCCATGTCGTGGGCCAGGTCCATCATCACCGGGATGGAGCGCAGCGCACGGAAGATGCCGCCGGGGCCAAGCGTGTCGCCGATGCACTGGTCGACGCCGTGGCGCATGGGAATCTCATAGTCCAGCTCAAAGGCGGCCGTGCCGCCCACCTGCAGCGTGGCGATCACGAATTTTGCGCCCAAAAGCGCCTCGCGCCGGTCGGTGGTCATCGATACCTTGGCCTTGAGGCCGTTTGCGGCGATCACGCGCTCAACAAAAGCCTTGACATATGAGGTTCGCTTGGTCGAGGGCGCCATCAGCGCAAACTCGGTGTCATTCAGCCCCGGCGTGTTCAGGATGTCCAGAATCAGCGTCTTGCAAAACACGATGCTACCCGCACCGATAATCGCGATTTTGGGCATGGTATTCGCCTCCTTTTCGCCATAGAATGTGTCACAGCTTGTTCATCATCTTGATATACTCAGCGGCTAGCCGCAAATCCTCCACAGCCTGGCGCGAGTTGCAGGGCGCGGGGCGTTCGCCCTTGGCGGCCGCAATGAAATTCTTGGCCTGGTTCTGCATGGCCGCGACGCGCGGCAAGGTGACCTCTGTGGTGGTCATCAGCTCTTCCTTTTTGCCGCGCATCACGAACACGCGGCCCGGCTGGCGGTCGGCCAGCGGCGCGGGCAGTTCCACGCGAATCGTCGCACGCTCAAACGCCACGAAAACACTCTCCTGCCAGTCGTCTCGTGTCTCGTAGGCGGCCATTTCCAGCGTTGCGCACACGCCGCTCTGGCCGGACGCGACCAGCAGCACGCCCGTCGGTTCCACATAGTCCACATGCAGCGGCTCGCTCAGCACATAATGCATGTAGTTGACCTGGTGGATATAGTAGTTGACGAACGAGATATAGTCCTTGCCGATCTCACCGGGGAAGTAGCTGGGCGGCGCTTCCAGCGGCAGCTCGGGATACTGCTCGTCAGTCGCAACCGGCATCGGCGCGCCGCCAATCCAGTTTCCCGGGGGCATCGAAATGCGCACCATCCGGAGCTTTCCGTATTCTCCGCTCGCCCGCCACTCGTCGATCAGTTTTTTGGCGTACTCGGTAGCCAGGTCGGAGCGCTTGTGGTAGCCCACCATATGCAGCGTGCCGGTCTCGTCCGCGAGGTCCGCCAGCATCTTCGCGTTTTCCGGGCAGATGCACAGCGGTTTTTCGGTGATCAACGGCTTCTTGCTGCGCAGAATCATGGGCACGACGTTGACGTGGTTGCCAAAGTTCTGGGCCGCGACCACGGCGTCAAACTCCACGTTCTTGAGCATCTCGTCATAGCTCTCGAACACATGCGGCACGTTAAAGTGCTTGGCGACCGCCGCGCCCAGCTTGGGTCGCGCCTCCGCGATGGCGACGATCTCGCACTGGTCCGGAAGCTCGTAATAGTTCTTCATGTGGGCGTTCTGGCCCATATAACCGCAACCCAAGAACGCGATGCGCAGTTTTTCTTTCATGTGCGCTCCTCCTCAATTCTCGCCCAGATTGTAAAACACGTACAGCCCTTCCTTGCCGGGCGCGATGATGTCCGTGCGGCCGTTGCCGGTCAGGTCGGCCAGCCAGAAGTAGATGCCCAACCCCGACGCCTGCTTCGGATCGCCATAATCGATCACCACGCGCTCGAACTTGCCGCCGTCGATCTCATCGAAATAGAAGGTGCCGATCGGGTTGTGCTCTCCCGGATCGTTGCCGTTGTGGGCGCGATAGCGCGAGCCCGTGACCAGCTCCAGCTTGCCATCGCAGTCGATGTCGCAAAGCTGCAGGTCGTGGTATTGTGAGATCGTGGTCTCGATCTCGTGGGCCACCCAGGCGCGCCGACCGTTGGGTTGGACGATCTGCTCATACCAATACAGTCCGTAGCCGTGGCCGATGCCCACGATCAGGTCGTTCACGCCGTCGCCGTTGACGTCGTAACACAGAATCGGCACGCTGGCGGGGCCCAGGTTGAACTCAGGATGGAATGTCCAGC
Source organism: Eubacteriales bacterium (assembly GCA_031555975.1). Lineage (GTDB taxonomy): Bacteria > Bacillota > Clostridia > Christensenellales > Aristaeellaceae > JAJDGF01. The sequence goes on along the minus strand of JAVBTW010000031.1, from coordinate 2,911 downwards.
TGTCCATGTACGGGTCTTCCGGCTGTTCCAGCCAGCCGTCCGCCAGTATGACGTCCGGCTTGCCATTGCCGGTGATGTCGCCAAAGCCCATGCCGTGGCCCGAGGGTTTTTCGCCGATGACGTGGCGCGTGAACTTGCCCGTGCCCTTGCCGTTCTCGTCCAGCACCAGCTTAAAGAACGCCTGGGGCGATCCGGGCGTGTTGGGGAAGATCTCCAATTGCCCGTCGCCGTCGATGTCAAACACCCGCGTGGTCTCAATGTTGGACGTGCGTCCGATCAAGTGGGTCTTCCATTCGCCGCCCTCCGCGCCGGGGTTTTCGCGCCAATACAGGCCCTCGCCCCACCAAGAACCGGTGATGATGTCCAGATAACCGTCGCCGTTCACGTCCATGGGGATGCTGGAAAAGTCCTTGCGATACTCGCCCTCGGCCTCTACATCGCAGATCTTGTGCTTTTTCGTGAAGTCCGGGCCCTCGTACCAGAACCCGCCGCACACGATGTCCAGTACGCCGTCATTGTTGACATCGAACACGGATGCCGCCTCGAAATTCCCATCGTCGATCATCTTGCGCTCAAATCTGATCGCCACCCTATGCCACCTCCTCGTGTCATATGTTCCCGACCATTGCCACTTGAAACCGGAACACTCTGCAGTTATAATGGTGTCACAGAGCGTGCCCCACATGCACCGTGGCGGCGTCCGGCCAAGAATGGTCCCACTCCATTACACTGCCAGTATAGAACCAGTGATCATAAAATGAAATGGATAAAGCCCATTCACAGGATGGACAATCCCGACTTTTTCCGTATCAAGGCTTTATCGCATTGCGGGGAGGTTCGTAGCCATGCTCTGTTCGATCGGTCTGCTCGCGCAACCCTATTATTACTTCGCTCCCCATGTCCACGATCACTGGGAGATCTGCTACTATGTCCGCGGCATGGGCGTCGTGACCATCGGGGATGAGCGCTTTCAGTTCGCGGAGAGCGATGTGATCATTCAGCCGCCGCACATTCCGCACAGCGAAGAGTCACAGCAAGGCTATGAAAACATCCACTTCGTGCTGGACGAGCTGCCGCAGTCGCTCTGCCATGTACGCCAACTGCGCGACACATCCACAAACGACCTGCGCGCGCTACTGATGATGGTGTACCGCAGCTACTTCTGGCAGGCCTCGCCCAACGAGGCGCTGATCGGTTCGCTGATGGAAGTGATCTACCAATACATGCAAATACTCTCCAGCGGCGGCGTGCGCAACAAATACGTAGAGCAGATGAAGGCGATCATCATCTCCAACATGTCCAACCGGGAGTTCTCACTCAGCAATATGTACCGCGAAATCCACCTCAACGAGGACCATGCGCGGCGGCTCTTTCAGGCGGAGATGCACGTCTCTCCGCTCACATACCTGTCCCAACTTCGCGTTCGCCGCGCGTGCTCGCTGCTCGGAACCGCAGACGACAGGATCACTGTGCGCCAGGTGGGCGAGCTCGTGGGCATCGACGATCCCTACTATTTTTCACGGCTGTTCAAGCAATACACCGGCCAGAGCCCGCGCCATTGGGTCAAGCAACAGCGCGGACAGTGACAACAAAAAGATGATGCCCGAAGGCGCTATCTTTTCGCAAAGGCCTCGCCCAGCAGCGCTGACAGGTGGGAAACGGGGATGTCCAACCTTCAAGAATAAGGCTCTGCGATCTCGCCGTCGATCATGGCGACCAGGGCTTGTTTGGGCACAGAAGCGGGAAGTGCTTCCATGGGTGTGAAACTCTTCATCGCGAGGCGATGGAGCTGCTTTTCCTCTCCGGGCAGTTATCCCGGATGGTTGTTGTTGTGGATGCCTCTGCGTCGATAAGCAACGCTGCCCAATCACCGACCCAACACATTCCGCAAGTCGCCATGCATGAAACATAATTATTTCGCAATTCTGACAAAAGCCCATTGACAAATCAGGTTAAGCGTGTTAAGGTGTACTTGCATTCAAGTATTCAAGCATGCAAGAGGTGATGGGATGGAAAACCGAGAGTGGATGATGAATGGCGAAGAGATTTATCAACAAATCAAGGCGGACATCGTGAACTTCGACTTGGCGCCTGGGGCGCTGATCAGCGAGAATGAGTTGGCGAAGAAGTACAGTGTGTCGCGGACGCCGGTCAAGTCGGCGTTTCTGCGGCTGATGAGCGAGCGGTTCATAGAGATTGAGCCCCAGCGCGGCACCTACGTGACCAAGATGGATCTGGATCAAATCCGCGACATCATCTTTATGCGGACCACACTGGAGCGTGAGATTTTTTCTCTCGCCATTGACCATCTGGACGACGCGCTGATCAAGGCGCTGCAGGACAATCTCGACCAGCAGCGCAAGCTGGTGGAGCAGGGCCAGTTTGAGCCGCAGCTCTTCTACAGGTTGGACAGTGAGTTCCATCGGGCGGTGTTCGAGCATGAAGGCCGATTGAAGCTGTGGCAGATCATCCAAGAGTTTCAGGTATACTACACGCGGTTTCGGATGCTGGACATCATCGCGACGAGCGCGTTTGGGCAACTGCTGGCGGAGCACGCGGCGCTGCTCGAGGCGGTGAAAGACAGGGACAAGGCCAAGTTGGCGTCGCTGCTGCAGGGACACTTGAGCGGAAACCTAAAGCGGTTGGAGCCGCGCATCGAGGCCGAGTTTTCAACGTACTTTTTGCCGATTGGCAACAAGAAATAGGAGGTAGACCCCATGAAAAAGGCAATCACGATTCTGGCCCTCACCCTGGTGATGATGCTGACGATGGGCGCGTTTTCCGGCACGTACGCAGAACTGACGCCGCCCACGGGCGACGAGACGGCGACGATTCGATTCTCCTGGTGGGGATCGGACAACCGGCACGAAGCGATGCAAAAGGTCGCGGAGCTTTACATGGCGAAGCACCC